>JAGRLM010000234.1 GCA_020441795.1 Nitratireductor sp. | reverse complement strand
ATCATCGGCAATGAGCCATTTGCGCTTCTCTTGCCCGACATGGTGATGCAGCATGAAAAAGGCTGCATGAGCGCCATGGTAGAATTGTATGACCGCATGGGCGGCAATGTCGTTTCAACCGAGGCGGTGGATCCGACCGAGACGCACAAATATGGCGTCGTTGAAAAGGGCGCTGAAGTTGAAGGCGGATTTCATGTCCGGGGGATGGTCGAAAAGCCACCCCAGGGAAGCGCTCCTTCGGACCTCATTCTCAATGGGCGTTACATCCTGCAGCCGGAGATTTTCGGTATTCTCGAAAACCAGCAGGCAGGCGCAGGCGGCGAAATCCAGTTGACCGATGCAATGCTTACCCTTGCAAAACAGCAAGAGTTTTTCGGCTATACCTTTACCGGCAGAACATTCGACTGCGGTTCGCGCGAAGGCTTCATCAAGGCCAATGTCGCCTATGCCATGTGGGACCGGGAAATGTCGGCAAGCCTCAAGCCGGAACTGGAAGCACTGATTCGCGAAATCAAGCCCCTTTGAGGGGATCAGCGCTGCAAGGCGACACCCAGCTTGAATGACGTGGCGTTCCACGAATTGCCAGCCGTGGCGCTGTTGAACTGCTGATGCTCGATATCCGCCGTCATGGAGAGATACCGGCTGACCCAGTATTCGAGGCCGATTGCTGCACCATAGGCGACATCCGTGCCACCGGCACTGCCGTAGCGAGCAATGTCGATGCTGGCCTTGCTGTTGAGTTCAAGATTGTCACGCACGCGGCGCTTGGCCTCCAGTGAGATATTCTGGTTCACGGAGCCGTTTTCACCGGCGGTGGTGGAGCCGCCAAGCGTGGTGGCTGCCGAAAGCCTGATGCTGGTCTCGCGAACGGGAGACCAGTCGATTCCGGCATTGAGCGAAACCCCTGACAATGTATCGATATTGCTGTCAGCGAAATCCTCGGCGACATAGCCAATCGCCACTTCACCCTTCAGCTTCTCGCCAAGATCAACCTGAAGTCCAGTTCTCAGGTCATAGATAATGCTGTCACGTTGCTGGCCATTGCGGTCCAGTTTTTCGTCATGCACCCGCCAGCCAAGACCGGCCTGAACGAAAGGCTTGAGGGCAGCGCCATTGTCATAACCCGCGCGCGCTGAAACCTGATAGAGCGTATTGTTCCTGTCGGATTGGGAAAGTGTACCGCCGCCAGAAAGCGATGCATCATCATAAACCGAACGCTCGATTGAACCACGAAGCGCCAGATCAAGCTTTCCGCCGCTTCGTTCAAGCCCGGCGCTACCAGTCAGGGTGTGGACGCCCGGGCGCTGCGAAACCGTTGAGCCAAGCGAATTGCTGGTGAGCGCTTCGGTCGTATAGCGATATCCTGCAGTCGCGGAAGCAGCAAAACCATCGACAAGGTCAAAGCGCAGATTGCCATTCACCGACAGGTCAGGAACCGTCTGCTCCTCTCCAGAACGTCGAATGGTGGCCCTGGCCTCTAGCCCTGCCTGATGCCGGGACCAGTCGGACTGCGCCCGCAAAGTCGCATCAGTCTGGGAGAACATGCCTGCCCTGCCACCTGCCGACGAAGTGGTATTCGACGTATGGCCGAGCGCCTGTTCAACCCTTGTGAAGACCGACCATGTCCCTGCCCTGAAACCTTCCGGCAGGTAGGGTTCCTCCTCCGGCACAACAAGATTGCCAGCTTCGACAGGCGCTGCACGCACATTGGCGCGGCTGTCAGGGGTCGCAGTATTGATCGGATCGACTACCTGTGTTTCGCGTTGCGCACGCTGTTCACGTCCGGTTGGTTCGTCTGACAATGGAACTGATACGGCAAGGTCACTTTCGGTTTTGGCAGCACCGGGTGCCGGTTCGAACACCGATTCCCCGTTGAACGGATCCTCGACTGCCGCTGCTTTTACATCCGTGCTGCCGCGCAGGCGCAGGACAGGTGACTCATTCGCGCTTGCCGAGCCATTGTTCTGCGGATCAGCAAGGCTCTTGGCCTGTTGGGCCATCGCGGGAAGCGGAAGCTCGGTAATCGGGACGCAAAGCGCCAGGCACAACCAGCCGACCCTGCCAGCGAGCGCACTCTTGCCTCGAACCTTGTCCTGTTTCATTCCAGCCTGCCAAACGGATTTGCAAATTCCTGACAAACCGTAAACAGCCATGGTTAACGCATTCTTTCCAAGCTGGCCCAAACCGGTGCTGGCAAGGTTACATTGCACAAAAAATCGTGTATCCAGCAGCCACGATCCGCCATATTCACACGGAAGCCCGAATGCCCGACACCTCACATGCAATATCTGCCCTGCGCACCATTGAAACGGAAAAAGACGGTCTGTTGCAGCTGGCCAAAGAATTGCAGGGAGCGATGGCAGCCCCGTTTCACCAGGCGGTGGAAACAATCGCCTCCATTGGTGGACGAGTTATTGTAACCGGCGTGGGGAAAAGTGGGCATATCGGCTCGAAGATCGCTGCCACATTCGCGTCTACCGGCACGCCGGCATTCTTCGTGCATCCCGCAGAAGCCAATCACGGTGACCTCGGAATGATCGCGCGCGATGATGTGGTGCTTGCAATGTCCTGGTCAGGCGAATCGGCAGAGCTCAAGGGAATCCTTGCCTATTCGAGGCGCTTCAAGATTCCGCTGGTTGCCATTACCTCAAATCCGCAATCAACGCTGGGGCGCGAAAGCGACACCTGCCTTGTCCTGCCAAAGGCTACCGAAGCCTGCCCGCATGGCCTCGCTCCCACCACATCCACACTGATGCAGCTGGCACTAGGCGATGCGCTTGCAATTGCCCTGCTGGAGCGGCGCGGCTTTTCAGCCACTGATTTCAGGACTTTCCACCCTGGCGGTTCCCTCGGCGCGAGCCTGACTCATGTGGCAGACATCATGCATGTCGGCGACAAGATACCGCTGGTGCCGCTCGGCACACTGATGTCGGAAGCAATTGTCAGGATTTCGGAAAAGGGTTTCGGCTGTGTCGGCGTCACCGACCCGTCCGGGAATTTGGTGGGCGTTATCACCGACGGCGACTTGCGCCGCAACATCAATCGCGACCTGCGCACACTGCCTGTCGATGAAGTCATGAACCGCAAGCCGAAAACGGTTGCGCCAGCGCTGCTTGCCAGTTCCGCAATGGCCATTTTGAATGAAAGTTCGATCACCACCTTGATGGTGACGGAAAATGCCAGGCCTGTTGGCATCATCCATCTTCACGACCTGCTGCGCATCGGCGTCGCCTGATCCCGACCCGACGAGCAGATATCGATGCGGCAATCCGCGTCAGGCTATTCCTCGGCAGTCACATCAAGCTGGCCGGCATGATGACCGACGACACGAACCCTCGTGCCCTCCGGCAGTTCCGGACCTGACACCCGCCAGGTCGTTTCGCCGATCCTGACCCTGCCGGTTCCACCGCTGATCGCCTCATTGAGAATTCCGGTGCGCCCGACCATCTGCGCGATGCGGTCGTTGAGGTCGTTATTGTCCGAATCGTCAAGCCTGTACTGGTTCATGAACCGCCTTCCGATCACTGCTGCTACCAGCGACAGGACGACAAACCCGATCATCTGGGTCTGCCATACCCAGAAGGTTGAATCGGGACCCATGGCCAGCGATATGGTGCCGATCACGAAGGCGGATATTCCGAACCAGAGGAAGAAGGTTCCCGGAGCCAGCACCTCCAGCGCCATGAGCACGAGTGCCAATATCCACCAGTTCCAGGGCCCGAGGCTGTGGACGATGGACTGGATCATGAATTGCCTCCGCTATCTGGTCCGCGTGTCGGCAAGACGGTTTGCTGAGGGCGAACCTGCGGAGGTTGCGCAGCCGATCTTGCCACGACACCCGATCCGCCACCGCCCGCATTGCCACCACCGGGCTTGAACAGGTCCTTGGATATTTCTGCAATCCCGCCCAGCGAACCCAATAGCGAACTTGCCTCCATCGGCAGCATGATCACCTTCTGGTTCGGCGAGGTCGCAATCTGCCCGAGTGCCTCGACATATTTTTGCGCGACGAAATAGTTCACCGCCTGCATGTTGCCCTGCGATATCGCGTCAGACACCATTTGCGTTGCCTTGGCTTCGGCTTCTGCCAGACGTTCGCGCGCCTCGGCTTCGCGGAACGCTGCCTCGCGCTCACCTTCCGCTTTGAGGATCTGACTTTGTTTCTGGCCCTCGGCCTTTAGAATTTCCGACTGCCGCAGACCTTCGGCTTCCAGAATCTGCGCCCGCTTTTCGCGCTCCGCCTTCATCTGGCGTCCCATGGCCGCAACCAGGTCTGTCGGAGGATTGATGTCCTTGATCTCGATACGGGTCATCTTGATGCCCCAGGAAGACGCCGCTTCGTCCACGACGCGCAATACGCGCTCGTTGATGTCATCTCGCTTGGACAACACCTCGTCGAGATCCATCGAACCCATCACAGACCGGATATTGGTCATGGTAAGATTGAGGATAGCGTTTTCCAGCCCCTGCACCTCATAGGCAGCACGGGCGGCATCGATGATCTGGTAAAAGCAGACGCCATCCGCACTCACCGACGCATTGTCACGCGTGATGACTTCCTGCGTTGGCACATCCAGCACCTGTTCGCGCATGTTCAGGCGTGCGCCGATCTGGTCGATATAGGGAATGATGATGTTAAGGCCGGGCCTCAAGGTACGCACATATTTCCCGAAACGCTCGACGGTATAGTTGAAGCCCTGGGGAATCTGCTTGATCCCGGCAAAAACCGTAAGAATGATGAGAAGAACAAAGACGCCGACAAAGATGTCGAAACCGGACAATTCGGGCATGTCACCCCTCCGAAAACCGTTTCAATCCACGCATCAGATGCGCAAGTGAGCCAACATGCCTGCAACCCGTCTACCGGCACAATTGTCAGCACAAATGATATAAGAGGAAAAGCTGCCCAATACAATTGCAGCAAATCGTTTCGTCCACCCTGTTGTTCGCGGATGACAGTGTAAGATTATTGGTCAGACATCGTCGATCCAGCCGGCCAGTTCACGCCGGACAATGGTCTCGATTACCATCATGCCTTCTTCACTGTCATTGAGACAGGGAATATGGGTGAAGTTGCGACCGCCTGCCTCGTGGAAAATCTCGCCGGCTTCTTCGGCAATCTCTTCCAGCGTTTCAAGGCAATCAGCGACAAAACCGGGATTGAAAACCGCTATGTCCTTGATGCCTTCCTCGGCAAGCTTTTCAATTGTCTTGTCTGTATACGGCTGCAGCCATTCTTCCGGCCCGAAACGCGACTGGAAAGTCGTCATCAACCGACCCTTTTCCCAGCCAAGCCGTTCCTCCAGCAGACGTGATGTCTTCAGGCAATGGCAGTGATACGGATCGCCCTTCATGAAATAACTCTTGGGAATTCCGTGATAGGAGGCAATGACACGTTCCGGGCTGAAATCCAGCGAGGCCAGGTGTTTGTCTATCGAAAGTGCCAGCGCATCAATATAAGCCGGATCATCGTGATAGGGCGGCACGGTGCGGATCGCGGGCATCCAGCGCAGTTTCATCAGCGCCTCGAATGCCTTGTCATTGACCGTTGCAGTCGTTGCGGCGCTGTATTGCGGGTAGAGCGGAAAAATCACGATCCGCTCGCAACCCTCATTGCGCAGTGCTTCCAGTCTGCTTTCGATTGAAGGATTGCCATATCGCATGGCCCAGTCGATCTGCAGCCCCTTATGCGCAGACAGGGCCGCGGCCAGCTTTTCCCCTTGCGAGCGCGTGAATGTCCGCAATGGCGATTCGTTGAGTTCATTGTTCCAGATAGAAGCATAGGCCTCGCCGGATTTCTTCGGACGGGTATTGAGCACGATGCCATAGAGGATCGGATACCAAAGCGCCTTCGGCCATTCGATGACGCGCTTGTCGGTAAGGAACTCCTGCAAATACTTGCGCATGTTTTTCTTGTCATGCCCGTCCGGGGTTCCCAGATTGACAAGCAGCACCCCGACCTTGCCGATCTTGACGGCCGGATGGTCTGATGGCCGTGGTCCCTCGGCCCTGTAGGCCGTGCGCCGGTCCCTGGCCGAAGCTCGCGGCTTTGATTTGGGTGCAGCCATCTGGCTTGTCATATCCATTTCGATCCTGACCATTGGCACCACCAGGGTTTGACCGAATGGCACCGCCTGGAAGCACAAACATAATCTATCGGGTCCCGCATTGCATCGTTTCCTGCAAAACGACAAAGAGCCCTGACAGCCACGGTGTTTTGCTAGCCTTGTCTGCCCGTGTCAAACCCAACCGCTCCGCGCAATGCCGATTTCATGCGCAGACTTTAAGTTAGGGTGCCATCGAAATCTGGCAAGCGCGACAAAACGACAAATGGCGCCCCGTTTGCCGGAGCGCCGTTTGCCACACGGTCGACATCAGTTTTGTGGCAGCAATGCCGGCAGGATCGTGACGATGGACGGGAACATCCACAACAAGGACAGGCCGATGACCTGAATGATGATGAACGGCACCACCCCGCGATAGATATGCCCGGTCGTGACTTCGGGAGGTGCAACCCCGCGCAGATAGAACAGGGCGAAACCGAATGGCGGCGTCAGGAATGAGGTCTGCAGATTGACAGTGATCATTATCGTCACCCAGGCCGGATCAAGCGTTCCGCCATAAATGACCGGTCCGACAATCGGCACGACGATGTAGATGATTTCCAGGAAGTCGAGCACGAAACCCAGAACGAACATGATGACCATGACGATCAGGAAGACCACCCATTCCTCCTCGAAGCTTCGCAGGAAGGTCTGGATATAGTCCTCACCACCAAAGGAGATCAGAACAAGGTTCAGCATTTGCGAGCCGATGAGGATCGCGAAGACCATCGACGTGACCTTGGCCGATTCTCGAACGATCGGTGCCAGGATGCGATGTGACCACAATACCCAGCAGGCATAGAGCAGGCCGAACATGGCAAAATAATAGGCACCGAAAGTGACCAGCATGGCCGCCCAGTTTTCGAAGCCGGTATCCTCGACACTGGTACGCAGGTCGAAATTCACGCCGATCAACAGCATGACCACGATCGCAAAGGTGGATTGAAGGATGATGGAGCGCTGCCCCTTGCCCTCATCGGTCAGCTTGCGCTGGGCGGCAAGCATGATCGCACCGGCAGCACCAAGTGCAGCAGCGGGCGTCGGATTGGTAATGCCGCCAAGGATAGAGCCAAGAACCGCGACGACCAGCACCAGCGGCGGGAACACCACCCGCAGGATGTCTACTTCCGAGAGCCGGGGAAAGGCGGCGCGCAATCCGTACAATATCGCAAGGATCGGCAGCAGATAAACCATCGTGGTGACACCGGGCGTCATCTGGGGATGCACCACAACCCAATCAGCAATAAGCAATGCGGCTACACCAGCCCCACCGATGATCAGCGGCCTGCGGTCATAATCGGGGCGTACGCCATAAGCCGTCGTCAGGATCAGGCCCAGCATCAGCCCGATTACAAGGACAAGGCCCGAAAGCGGTGCGGCGTTGCCGAGTGCCTTGGCATATTCTTCTTCTTCCGTAAGAACCACTGCGGCATCGCCGCTTGCGGCCTTGTCTGCAAGTTCCTGCTTGCGGGCAACCGAACGGTCCCATTTTTCCTGGCCGTGCAATTCGATCATCGACGCCTTGCACTGCTCGGAGACTGCGGTGCGCAGTTCGGGACCGTCATTCACGAACGCATTGGCGCCGGTAACGATTGTCTGGCTTCCGGCCAGATTCAGGCTGAACGCACCGATTGCAAGCGCGATACCAATCAGCGGAATGGCCACAAACCAGGTAAGGGAATGCCGTCGCCCGCGCGAGTGGCCCTCCTGCTCGTCAAAATGAACTGCCGGGGCCATATGCGGTTTCCACAAGGCATAGCCAAATGCGTAAAGCCCGTAGAGAAATGCCAGGAAGATACCTGGGATGATCGCGGCCTTGAACAGCGTTCCCACCGAAAGCACGGCAGGGCTGCCAAGATAGGTCAGCGCGTCCGTGCAGCCGGCAAGCTTGGCGCGTCCTTCCTGTGCAGTGGCATAGATGTCGCCGGCAAGCGTTCCCAACAACACGATGACGATGGAGGGTGGGATGATCTGGCCAAGCGTTCCCGATGCCGTGATCACGCCGGTCGCAAGCTCTGGCGAGTATTTGTGGCGCAGCATGGTCGGCAGGGACAGCAATCCCATGGTGACAACCGTCGCACCGACAATGCCGGTGGATGCTGCCAGGAATGCGCCAACCACCACGACCGAAACAGCGAGGCCGCCTGGCAGTGGTCCGAAAACGCGTGCCATGGTGGTCAGAAGGTCATTGGCAATGCGCGAGCGCTCGAGCGCAATACCCATGAGAACGAACATGGCAACGGCAAGCAGTGTCTCGATCGATGGTCCGGCAAAAACGCGCTCGTTCATCCGGTTGACGATGAAGGAGATCGTGCGGTTGATCGCATCGTCCAGTCCCCGCTCGAACAGTGGCAACAGGACGGTGGGTAACTCCGGATGGTTGAATTTCGATATGTGATCCTTGGTAATGCCCTGTGCGATCAGATCGAGATAAGGGGCCGCGTTTACATCAACGACCTCTTTCAGCAGAAGGCCGTTTTCGGCGAGCGCTGCAATGATGGCAAAGGAAATCAGGCCGGACCCCGCAAGCGCAAAGGCGACGGGATAGCCAGTCAATATTCCGCCCAGCAGGCACAGGAAGGTGATCAGCAGGCTGATCTCGATTCCGTCAAGGCCTAAAAACATGTCTCATCCCCATACTTCGGATCCTCTTGCCGGGTCCCGTAACGTTTTATTGCCAGTACTTGCAGTGCGTCAGGCACCATGGCCAGCTGTCTTGGCGATTGCGTCTGCTTCCTGATCGGAATCGCGATCCAGATACCGGTCTCGCGACTCCTCCCCTTCCAGGAATTCCAGAAGTGAGCGGTAAAAGAATGTGATCGCCTGAAGGAACATCAATCCGGCAAAAGAGATCAGCAGGATCTTGAACAGGAAATAGCCGTCAAACCCATTTGGCGAAAAGCCGATGGTCTCGACATCCCATTTCAGCAGCTTGCTGGATCGCATCACGCGATCAAGATCGTAATTGCTGGCAAGCGGCGGCCGGGTCAGATGGCGCCACATGAAGAACCAGCCGTAAAGCCAGACTATCGTCAGGAATGGAATTGCAAAGAACAGCGAACCGAACATGTCGATGATCTTCTGCACACGGAAGCTGACCGCGCTGTAGACCAGATCGACGCGCACATGCCCGCCCTGAATGAATGTATAGGCAGCGCATAGCGCCACGATGATCGCGTTGTAGAGTTTCAGCTCTTCGGAAAACCAGCTCACATCCTTGGTGAAGCCGATGCCCATTGGAGCGACAGTGATTTCGGAAACCCGGAAAATGCGCTGCAGAGCCACGATCACGACCTGCTGCATCACCATGATCAGAACCGCCCATGACGCAACACGGCCAATGGTGTTTCCGATCTTTTCCGATCCGCGCACAAAGGCCCAAAGCACGTGACGCTTCCAGAGCCCAACCAGCAGCAGGATGAGGACCAGATCAAAAACGATGAAGAAGAATTCGGTCGAAGCACCGTAGTAGATGAACCGCGACACCCAACCCATGTCGGAGAAATTGGGCCATGCCGATGGCGTCACGATGATCGTGAACAGGTTCACGATACCGAACACGACATTCTTGAGGAACCAGACTATTGCATCAAACATGGGAATCCCGCCCCGTCAGGACTGAAGCAAGCCAACCATAGGCAAAGGCACCGAAATTGACACGCAAAGGCTGCTGGTGCGACACGGCTCGTTTGGAAGAAAACGCCGCCCCGTTGGGGGCGGCGCCGGTTTCACGATCAGATGCCCAGAACGCGGTTGCGCTGGCGCAGATAGGCACCGTCGGAAAGATCGTCCCATTTCGACGAACGCGCCATGGAAGCACGCACGGAATCAAAGGTCTTCTTGAAGATCTCATCGCCCATGTTTTCATCGGCAACTTTCTGCGAGGCCGCACCGAAGGCATCCCAGACGCTGTCGGGGAATTCCTTGGTCTGAACGCCCCCGGCAATCAGGCGACCCAATGCGGCCGAGTTCTCGGCGAGGAACTTGGTCAGCGTCCACTGATGTGATTCACCGGCTGCAATCTCGACGATCTTCTGATGCGCTGGTGACAGCGAGTTGAAGACTTCAAGGTTGGTCGCCAGCGACAGGGCTGCGCCTGGCTCATGGAAGCCGGAGGTGTAGTAGATCTTGGTGATTTCCTGGAAACCGGCCTTTTCATCGGCCCATGGGCCAATCCACTCGGTACCGTCAATCGCACCTGAGGAAAGCGCCTGATACACTTCTGCGCCTGGCAGGTTCTGTACCGATGCACCCAGATAGCCAAGTGCCTTGCCACCAAGGCCCGGCATACGGAATTTCAGGCCGTTGAAATCGTCAGGTGAGGTGATTTCCTTCCGGAACCAGCCACCGCACTGCGCGCCGGTATTGCCGGCGAGGAACGACTTGATGTTGAACAACTCGCCCAGCTCATGGTGCATCGCCATGCCGCCTTCGTTGTAATACCAGTTGGCGATTTCACCCGCCGTCATGCCGAATGGCACTGCGGTATAAAAGGCGAATGCCGGATGCTGGCCAACGAAATAATAGTCGGCACCGTGATACATGTCGGCCTGGCCGGATGATACCGCGTCAAACACTTCGAACGCGCCAACCAGTTCGCCAGCAGCCTTCACTTCGACTTCCAGCGCGCCGTCGGTCATTGCAGTGATTGAATCTGCGCAACGCTGTGCTGAATCATGAACACCCGCCAGGCCACGGCCCCAAGTGGTGACCATTGTCAGTTTGCGTTTGCCCTGTGCATAGGCTGGCGCAGCAAGTGTGCTTGCTGCAACTGCTGTCGCGCCGCCGAGGCCAGCGCGTTTGATAAATGAACGGCGATCCATGGGTTCTCCTCCCGTTGGGGTTTGTTATTCGCGAATATGACCCTCCGCCACTCGCGTAAGGGCTCCGATATGCAATACACTTCAATTTTGCAAGCCGCGCAAGTACCGACATCATCCGTAATACTACTGACTATGCGGCATTTTCCCTTGCATATGCCGGTTTTTCTGGTGTCTTGGACAGCACCCGGGATCATTGGAGCTTGTGATCTTTCGGGCAGGAGGACTTGAAATGTCATTGAGAACCAAGCTGCTGCTGATAACCCTGCTGCCGATGATTGCCATGTCTGCCGCCATGGCGGCAATCATCACCTTTCAGTCCGAGCGTCTCTCCCGCGCCCAGGTGCAGGCGGTAAAGGCGATGATCCTGAGTTCGAAGGAAACGGAACTCAAGAACTATGTAAGCCTGGCCCGCACCGCGATCGAACCATTCTACTCCTCGAGCTGGTCGTCAACGCCACTGGCCAAGCGCCAGGTAACCGACATCATGAACCGCATGACCTTCGGCCAGGATGGCTATTTCTACGTTTATGAGGAGAACGGCACAAACCTCGTCCATCCACGCCTTCCCGAACTCGTCGGAGGTAACTGGCTTGACCTCAAGGACCCCAATGGCAAGCCGGTCATCCGCAACCTCATTGAAGGCGCCAAGGCTGGCGGTCAATTTTACGAATATGTCTGGAACAAGCCATCGACGGCGAGCAATGCGGAGAAGATCGGCTATTCGGTCTTTCTCGACAAATGGAAATGGATGATGGGATCAGGCCTTTATGTCGATGACATCACCAGTCAGGTCGCGACCATCAGCGGGCATTTGCAGGAAACCATCGCCGAAACACAATGGGTGCTGCTGGCACTGACGCTTGGATCGATCGTGCTTTCCGGCAGCCTGATCGGCGGCATTCGCCTGTCGGAACAGAAAATGGCTGACCAACGCCTCAAGGAGTTGACAAGCAGGCTGGTGGATATCCAGGAACTCGAACGCAAACGCGTTTCCACCGAATTGCATGACGGCATCAGCCAGTTGCTGGTCTCGGTCAGCTACACACTTGATGCAGCGCGTGAAATGGTTGGCAAGCGAAAGGCCGTGGCAGCACAACTCGACACGGCAAACGCCACGCTGGAAAATGCCATAGCGGAAGTCCGCCGCATTTCCATGGACCTGCGCCCTTCGATCCTCGACGATGTGGGCCTGGCCGCCGCCATCAAGAGCCTTGCCAGCGATTTCAGCGCCAGATGCGCAATCAAGGTTGATGTCATTGCCGAGCGCGTTGGCAGCGGAATTCCCGACGCAGCCAAGACGGCACTCTATCGCGTCACACAGGAAGCGCTTACCAATGTTGCACGCCATTCGCGTGCCAGCAGGGTAAGGATAGAACTTGGCTGCACGGGAACGAATGTCCGCCTGATGATCAGCGACAATGGAGCAGGCTTGCCAGCCGACGCCCGGCGCAGCCCGACTGCCGGAACGGGTCTCGGGCTTCGAAACATGCGCGAGCGGATAGACAGTTTTGGCGGCAGCATGAATATCAGCGAGCCGCGCGGTGGCGGCTTTGAAATCGAGATTTTCCTGCCAGCAAGGCGCAGCGCATCAGGGAGAATGGCTGCATGAGAAACACCCCGGCAAAGGCAACGCGGGTCATGGTGGTCGATGATCACGATCTGGTTCGCGAAGGGATCAGGGCGAGGCTTGGGTCCGCGCCTGGTATCGAGATTTGTGCCGAATGCGTTTGCGCCGAGGATGCGCTTGAAATGATTCCGATCACCTGCCCGGATGTGGTGCTGCTCGACATCTCCATGCCGGGAATGAACGGTCTGGAAGCCGCCCCCGCACTTGGGGCAGCATCACCCAATTCGCGCATTCTTTTCCTTTCGATCTACGACAATGAGCAATATGTCCAGGAGGCGTTGCGGGTCGGCGCTGCCGGTTATCTGCTGAAGGATGTATCGCGCGCGGAAATGCTGGCAGCCATATCAGCCGTTGCCAATGGCGGAACCTATATCGGCTCGAAACTGGCCAGCGCCCTCACCAGCAGGGATACTCGCGACAGCGAAGCGACCAGCCGCCATGGCCTGACCCAGCGCGAAGCCGAGGTGCTTGCAGGCATTGCGCGCGGCAGGACAAACAAGGAAATTGCCCTTGATCTCGATATCAGCGTTCGAACCGTGGAAAGCCACCGCATGTCGATCCGCGAGAAGACCGGTGGCGGCAATGCAGCGCAATTGACCCGAATTGCCGGTGAACTTGGTCTCTTGCAGTGAATTTGGACGCGATGATCAGATATACAGGCTCGCGCTGAGCATGGTCAGTCCGAGCAGGAAAACCACCAGCGCTCCACCGATTTCGATGATCCGGTGAACGCTTGCTCCACTTTCCGCAACACCACCGATCCGGATGGCAATATCCTTGGCGCCAACCGCAAGTGCTGCCAGTGTCGCAACGGTAATCCCGGTACCCAGCGCCATCGCCAATGTTGAAAGGATGCCCGCAGAATATAGCCCGTTCAGGAATGCAAACGTCAGCACGATGATGGCCCCTGAGCAAGGTCTCAAGCCAACTGCGATGATAGCCGACCATGCCTGACGCAGGCTGAAGTCACCTTTCAGCAATGCCGGGTCGGGCGCGTGCAGATGACCGCAATCTGCACAGACTTCGCCTTTCGCGTGGTGATGGTGATCATGCCCGTGATCTGAATGGTCATGATCATGATGCGCATGGGCGTGACCGGCATGGTGCTCATGCGCAGCATGGGAATGGCCGCCGCCAAACAGTTTGCGCCAAAGCAACCAGGCACCGAGGAGCGTGATACCTGCATAGCTCGCAATTTCGAGATATCCTGTCAGGTGATCGCTGCGGATCCCTGTTCCGCGCAGGAACAGGATTACAACCGAAATCAGGACGATGGCGGTCAATGCCTGCAGGAAGGCCGAGGCGAAGGCGAGGACAATACCGCGCCGCGCCGCGATTTCATTGGCAAGCATATAGGATGAAATCACCGCCTTGCCGTGACCGGGCCCTGCCGCGTGGAAAATACCGTAAGCAAAGGAAAGACCCACCAGCACCCAGACATTCGAACCGTTTTCCCGCATCGCCTTGAGCGAAGCTGTCAGCGAGCGATAGAATTCCTGCTGATATTGCTGGATCTGGAAAAGCAGCGGACCAAAGAAACCGGTCGGCTTGATGACCTGTTCGGGTCGACCGAGCCCGAGCGAATTCTGCGCATGGGCGAGAGCGGGATGCAGGATGATCACCAGCGCTGCGCCAGCCAGCAACAGCGCCAGCCAAAACCGGAAATTGGAAAAACGGACTACTTGCATTCGATATTGATCCAGGTAAGCCAGTCATCACCCAGGCTTGCATTCTTCGGGTCAGCGAAAAACTGTTCGGTGAGGGTCTGACTGTTTTGTGCGTAAAGCCTGTCAAAATCGGGCCGTATGATTTCGGTCTTGCAGCCAACACCATTTCCGGTGATTTGCACTGCTGCCTCATCCTTGATTTCCATCGCGACATAGAAGGTCGGATCACTGACCGACACCCGTAACAGCTTGCCATTGATGGGAACCGGCTTCTTCATCTTGAGTGAAAAGAAGATCAGAACCTGATTGTCGACATAATCGACCATCACCGCTTCGGGCGGATTGAAGTCCGGATTCTCGTCACCAAGCCGGACCTCGGTATAGTAGTCATACTCGGCTATTGAACTACCGACCGTCTTGCCAACCTCGTCGAGTTCGTCGTGATCAAGCTTGCCGTCGCCATTGGCGTCATAATTCAGCATCACGTCGGACGAAAACAGATCATCAAATCGCCAGACATGGCGCAGTTCGATAACCGCTCCCTGCGAATCGCGGACGATTTCAAGATTGCTTTCGACAAAGACATGGGGATGCGCCGCAGCTGCCCCTGCCAGAGCCACCCAAATTACCGCCGCAGTTACTGGTTTCCGCATCATCCAAGAACATCCTGCCCGAAAATCCGGGTTACGCATTTCACTGCCTGCTATCCGATTGAGACTGAAAAATGGCGGGTGCGGCACTACTCCTGCGCATCGGCATTTTCCCGAAACCACTTGGCCATGAAATCGACAAAGACACGCACCTTGGCGGGCACATGCCTGCGATGCGGATAGACAGCATAGACACCGCTGCCCTGCGGCACCCTGTCTTCCAGAAGGCTGACAAGGCTGCCCTGTCTTATCTCATGCTCGACCGAAAATTCTGGCACCATCGTGATGCCGAGGCCTGCAAGGGCTGCGCGTTTTGTAACCTCGGGCGAATTCACTTCGATGGCGGAATTGACCTGAACGGTCATTTCCCGGCCCTGGTCATCAAGGAAAATCCAGTTGTTGCGGCCCTTCCAATTGGTGTCGACGATGGCTGGATACTGTGTGAGGTCGCGCGGATTCTGCGGCACTCCATGATGCTGGATAAAACTCGGCGAAGCACAAACGATAAGGCGGAACCCGGAGAGCTTTCTGGCAATCAGCGCCGAATCCGTAAGGCGCGATATCCGGATGGCGACATCGAAACCATCCTCGACCAGGTCTACCAACCTGTCGTCGAGGTTAACATCAAGCGTGATGTCGGGATATTCGGCGGCAAATTCCACGATTGGCAGGCCGATCTCGAGATCGGTCAGCGAACGCGGCGCCGAAATCCGCAAACGCCCCTTGAGCCCGCTTCCCGCCTCGCGGACGCTTTCCTGCAAGTCCCTGATACGACCAAGGATTTCATTGGAAGAGTGATAGTAAAGCTGCCCCGCTTCGGTCAGCGAAAATTGCCGGGTCGTGCGGTTGAGGAGCAAGATGCCCAATTCGTCCTCAAGTTCGCGAACATATTTCGACATCAGCGCCTTGGAACGCCCCAGCTTTCGCGCAGCGGCCGAAAACCCTTCCGCATCCACGACTTCGACATAGGCCTGCATTCTGGTCAGTGTGTCCACGCCGTTTCCAATTCCCGCTATCCGAATTCGTCCTTCATGCCATCGCCTTGCGCCGTGTCAGGCCGTCAGGTCGATCACGCCTGCTTCACCTTCCTCGCTGCCAAAGGCCAGCCGCTTTCCGGCAGCATCCCAGAGCAAGGCCGTGATCGGACCCTTGCCACCGCGCCGCAACACCGCCTCCTTGCCATCGGCAATTCGCACGGCGAGGATCATGCCATCACCATAGCCGATTGCAACCACCTCTTCCTGCGGATGGCAGGCGACGCGACTGACCAGGATCTGCCCCATGGTTCCCAGTTCCCTGGGAGCCTTGCCCATCGGGCCATCCTTGCCCGTAAAGGGCCATACGATAGCGGCAGGTGCCCCCGAACTGGCAAGCCAGGCGCCCTTTGCAGACCACGACAGCGACTTCACTTTCGAGGGATAACCGCTCATGCGCATATGCTTGTTGTCGGCAAGCCTCCAGCCATGCAGCGCATTCTCCTGCATCGTCGAAACCACATATTTTCCGTCAGGCGAAAATACCACGCCGGTATGCGCACCCTTCCATTCCAGGAAAACCGGCACCGCCTGCGAATTGACCCAGGCGAGTTCCACGCCATTATATCTGGCCATGGCAAGCCGCATGCCCTTCGGCGCAAATGCCAATCCCTCGATCGAACGATCACTGGCAATTTCGCGGACATCGCCCGAACCGGTCACGACCGTAACATTTTTCCCGGACGCCGCAGCAATCGCGCCGGCAGGCCCCGTTGCAAGCGCATCTACCCATTTGCCTGTCGCTGTACGCACGGTCTCTGCGCGACCATCAACGTGAAAGCGTGACAGCGATCCGTCCTCGCCCGAAAGGACAAGCGACT
>JAGRLM010000233.1:2269-18235 GCA_020441795.1 Nitratireductor sp. | reverse complement strand
CCTATTCCAAGGACATGCAGGAAGACAAGGAAGCCGTGTTCGACGCAGCCGAGAACCTGGAACTCGCCATTCGCGCCATGACTGGCATGGTCACCGACATGGAACCACGCCCCGAGGCGATGGCGCGGGCTGCAGGTTCCGGCTACTCGATTGCCACCGACCTTGCCGACTGGCTTGTGCGCGAAACCGGTCTGCCCTTCCGCGAAGCCCATCATGTGACCGGACGCGCCGTGGCGCTTGCCGAACAACGCGGCTGCGGCCTTGAGGATCTGTCGCTTGAAGACATGCAATCGTTCGACCCCAGGATAACTGCACAGGTTTTCGAGGTCCTCTCGGTACAGAAATCCGTGGCAAGCCGCAGGAGTTTTGGTGGCACGGCACCTGCCAAGGTCCGCGAGCAGGCAGCCTATTGGCGGCAAAGGCTGGCAGACAAGCGGTGACGGTTGGGTTTGACTTTCCGCGCGCCTTGACGAATAACACCATCCGGATTGCCCCGCCAGAAATGGCAATGGGGCAGGCATAGTCGCAATCTTGGAGTTCCGTGATGAGCCGGGCAACAATCAGGCAGGCATCGGTTATGGCAGTGCTGCTTGCAACCGTCATCGGCTTGTCGGCTTGCGGCAGGCGCGGAGCGCTGGAACCGCCGCCATCCGCAAAGGTCTTGTCAACTGACGAGACCGGAGCAGCCGTGGAGACGAAAGTCGATCGCCCTTTCATCCTTGATGGACTTCTGTAAGCTGCCAACGGCTCCTGCCCACCCTTTTTCTGACCCCGATCCCGCGGATTTTTGCCAGTGAACCATTTCAGCTACCGTGATGGCGTGCTTCACGCCGAGGATGTGCCGGTTTCCACGATTGCAGCCGCTGTCGGAACACCTTTCTATTGCTATTCAACAGCCACGCTGGAACGCCACTACACGGTGTTTTCCTCGGCCTTTGGCGATATTCCGTCGCTGGTTTGCTACGCAATGAAAGCCAATTCGAACCAGGCCGTTCTGGCAACGCTGGCGCGGCTCGGCTGCGGCGCGGATGTTGTTTCGGGCGGAGAACTGGCCCGTGCGATACAGGCTGGTATTCCCGCAGAAAAGATCATGTTCTCCGGCGTTGGCAAGACCACAACGGAGCTCGATGCCGGTCTTGCCGCGGGGATCCTGTGCTTCAATGTCGAATCCATTCCCGAATTGCACGCACTCTCTGCTCGGGCGACGGCTCTCGGCAAGACGGCTCATGTCTCCTTTCGCATCAATCCCGACGTGGATGCGGGAACCCATGCGAAAATCTCGACCGGCAAGAAGGAAGACAAATTCGGCATTCCCTGGGCAGATGCGAGTGCAATCTACGCTGCAGCGGCAAGGCTGCCGGGCATCCAGGTTACCGGCATCGACATGCATATCGGCAGCCAGATTACCGATCTTGCACCATTTGATCGCGCATTTGCCCGGCTTGAGGGATTGATCCGCGAATTGCGCAATCAGGGACATGCCATTGAACATGTCGATCTGGGTGGCGGATTGGGAATTCCCTATCGCAAGGACAATATCCCTCCCCCCGAGCCGGGTGCCTATGCCGATGTCGTCAAGAAACATGTGCGCGCCCTTGATTGCCGCATCATCTTCGAACCCGGTCGACTGATCGCAGGCAATGCCGGCATTCTTGTTGGCTCGGTGATTTATGTGAAGGAAACCGGCCACAAGCGTTTCGTCATTGCCGATACCGCGATGAATGACCTCATTCGCCCGACACTCTATGAGGCATGGCACGAAATCATCCCTGTAAAGGAACCCGAAACCGGCGCGCTTCATGTGAAGGCCGATCTCGTTGGTCCGGTCTGCGAGACCGGCGATTACATTGCCCGCGACAGGGACATGGCCGAAATGCAGGCCGGCGATCTGTTCGCCATCGGCTCGGCCGGTGCTTATGGTGCGGTACAGGCAGGTACTTACAATACCAGACCGCTGGTACCCGAAGTGCTGGTCTCCGGCGACAAGTTCCACATTGTCAGGCCGCGCATCAGCGTCGAGGAACTGATCGCCATGGATCGCCTGCCGCCCTGGCTCGAAACGGCATAAATTCCGCTCCTCGGCTTTTGTCACTTTTTCATGATGATAGCACTTACGTCTCGAAATCGCCCGCTTGTGTGCTAGTTTCTGGTAATGACCGCCATCGGGCCGTTTCAGGAGACCGCATGACGAAGAGCAAAGAATCCAGTCAAGGCAACCAAACTACCTGGCAAATTCCTGCCTGGTTGAGGCTCAAGGCCGCTTCGGCCATCATCTGGGAGCGGCTTGTTCCGCTCGCAATGCCCTTTCTTTGTGTCGTGCTCGTTTTCCTCTCGGCCTCGTGGTTCGGGCTGTGGCGCATTCTGCCTGGCTGGGCGCATTATCCGGCATTGGCAGGTTTCGCCATAGCAGGCATCGCAATGCTCCTGCATTTCCGCAAGTTCCGTCTTCCCGATGATGGGGAAACAACCCGCAGGGTCGAGCATGCCTCGGGTCTGGCAGACAGGCCAGTTACAGCCCAGCTTGATGCAATGGCGATGGGTTCTGACGATGAATTTGCCCGCGCTCTCTGGGCCGAGCATCGCGAGCGCATGGCCCGCAGGCTGCGCGATCTGTCTGCCGGTATGCCATCCCCCGATACGGACCGGCTGGACCCATGGGCAATGCGGGCATTTCTCGCCATCATCGCCTTCGTCGCATTCGGCTTTTCCCATTCATCGCAAGGTGGCAGGCTCGCCGACATCCTTAATCCGGCCTTGGAAACGCAAACCCTGCTGACCCGGACCGACGCCTGGATCAACCCGCCGCCCTATACCCGCAAGCCGCCGGTCTATCTCAAGACTCCAACGCAGGCACAGGCACCGGGAAGCGGATCGCAGGACGGTCCCGCGGACACTGCCGACGAAGTCAACGCGCCCATCGAGGTTCCCGAGGGTAGCGAATTGTTCATCCGCGTTGTTGGCGCAAGGGACATCAGCCTCGCTTACGAATCCTCCGATGGCTCGCAGGAAATTCTGCCGCGAAGTGCCGAAGAAAAAGACAGCGATGAGATGCCTGTTGCCGCTTCTACCTCTGCAGGCCGCGAAGATGAGGTAAGTTTCAATACCGTTCTGGAAAAGGCCGGCATTGTTAAGCTGCTTGCGGGCAAAAGGGAAATAGCAAGCTGGCCAATTTCGGTCATTGCCGACACAGCGCCAAGCATCAATTTCACCGAAATGCCCAGTGCGGCACTGTCCGGCTCGCTGCAACTCTCCTACTCCGTAGAGGACGATTACGGGGTAACGGCGGCACGCGCCGATATTGCGCCTTTGGCCAAACAGGACGCAAATGCCCGTCCCCTGGTGGGAGCGCCCGAAGTGCCTCTTCCACTGCCGCGTCAACGCGCGAAAACCGGCACTTCCAAGACAAACCGTGACCTTACCAGTCATCCATGGGCTGGCAGCAAGGTGACGATTACCCTCGAAGCCGAGGATGATGCGAAACAGACCGGTCGCAGCCAGCCGCACGAAATGGTCTTGCCTGGCCGCCGTTTTGTAAATCCGCTTGCACTTGCCTTGGTAGAGCAACGTCGCATTCTGGCGCTGGATGCCAACAAGGCACCCCATGTCGCCAATCTGCTGGATGCAGTGACAACTGCACCGGAGATATTCATCGACAATGCTGCAGCCTTCATTGCCATGAAGGTCGCCTATCGCAGAACGCTGGATGCTCGTAACGATGATGAATTGCGCGAGGTGCTGGACCTTCTTTGGGATACCGCACTGGCGGTGGAGTTTGGCGACCTTACGGAAGCTGAAAAGCGACTTCGCGACGCACAGGATGCGCTCAGCAAGGCTCTGGAAGAAAATGCCAGCGACGAGGAAATTGCCAAGCTGATGGAAGAACTTCGCAAGGCAATGGACGAGTTCATGCAGATGATGGCCCAGCAATCGCTGCAAAATCCGCAAATGCAGAACCCGCTAAGCCAGAACGACATGTCGCGGATGTTGCGCCAGCGTGATCTTGAGAAAATGATGGATCGCATCGAGGACCTGGCCCGCTCCGGATCCAAGGACGCTGCCCGTCAGTTGTTGAGCGAAATGCAGCGCATGATGGAAAACCTGCGCGCCGGTCGTCATCAGCAGCAACGCCAGATGGAGGGAAACCGCACCAATCAGGCCCTCGACAAATTGAGCGAACTGATGCGCCAGCAACAGCAATTGATGGATGAAACTTTCCGAATGCAGCAGCGCGATCCGCAAGCCCGCGAAAACAACGGCGAGCAGCAACAGGGTCAGGATCAGCAAAGCCAGAACCAGCAGGGACAAAATCAGGACGGTCAGCAGCCCGGCGGCGAAAAGCCGATGACTGCGGAAGAGTTTGCTGAAGCCATGAAGAAGCTGCAGGAGCAGCAGCAGGCGCTTGAAAAGCAGTTGGGCGAACTGGGCCAACAACTGGAAGACCTGGGTCTCGATCCCTCGGAAGCCTTTGGAGAAGCACAACAGGAAATGGGCGAGGCCGGAAAGAACCTTGGCCAGTCACGACCAGGTGACGCGGCAGGCAATCAGGGAGAGGCGCTGGAAGCGCTGCGTCGCGGTGCGCAGCAAATGATGCAGCAGATGGCCGGCGACCGCCAGCAGGGCGGTCAGCAACAAGGCGAAGGCCAACAGGCCGGACAGGATCGTCAACGCTCCGACCCGCTGGGTCGCCGTGAAGGTTCGGACGGGCTGGAATCCAGTGAAACCACCAAGGTTCCGGGCGAAATTGACGCCCAGCGCGCCCGCGAAATCATGGAAGCGATCCGCAAGCGCCTGTCGCAGCCGCTTGCTCCACGAATCGAGAAGGACTATCTCGAACGCTTGCTGGAGACCGAATAGGAAACTCTGGAGCGCTCTTTGATCAAACTGGAGCCGTTTGATGTCAGGAAAATGCTCTGATCAGGCGTCGCCGGTGACCACGCCGACAAAAGGCAGTTCGCGGAAGGCATGTGCCACGTCCATGCCATAGCCAACCACGAACTGGTCCGGGCATTCAAAGCCGGTATAGTCGGCGGTGAGATCGGCCTTGCGCTTCATCGACTTGTCGAGAAGCACCGCAATACCGACTTTTCGCGCGCCACGCGACAGCATCAGGTCTCGCGTATATTTCAGTGTGTTGCCGGACTCGAGAATATCATCGATCAGCAGGACATCGCGCCCCGCAACATCCGTATCCACATCACGCAGCAGACGTACTTCGCCTGCTTCGGTACCCGCGCCATAGCTGGATATGGAAATGAATTCGACTTCCGGCGCCAATCCCGCGCCATGCAGCGCCCGAATGAGATCAGCCGCAAATACAAACGAACCCTTGAGGATCGAAATCACCAGGATGTTGCGCAAGTCGCTGAGTGCAATCAATTCGGCCAGTTCGCGGTTGCGCGCTGCAATCTGTTCCGCGCTGAAAAGCACTTCTATTTTCTTCTGGCGCACGATTGGCATGTTCAAAGTCCTGTCTGGCGAGTAACGCCTCCAACCGTCACTGCCACACTGGCATGTGTCAATCCGGCATTCCCCTTTGCGGTGGAAAAGCTGAAACTGCTTCCTGGATCCAGATAGCGTATTGCGGGATGAAAAATCCAGTCTGAAGCCTTGTTGCCGGCCCTGTCGAGAAGCGAAATCGCGATGGTTTCCACAGGCAATCGAGCCGAGCTCCGATTTGTTATCCTGCCCCTCACCTGAACAGCATATTCGCCATTGCGTTGCAGCTGGCGTGCGTCAAGCGAGCTGATATCCAGCCCGCGCACGCTGCCGGTCGTCATTCGGTCAATGCCCGGAACCTGATTCATTGCCAGCTCACTGGCAAGCCAGCCACAGCTGGCCGCGAGGAACAGGATGGCAAGATAGGGCCGCATTCGGGCAAATGTGCCGGAAGCCGGAATGGACTGTTGGGCTTCGTCCTGACGCGGCACAAAACCCTTGCGCAAAACCAGCAATGGATCACTGGCAACCTGATCATTGATATCCAGCCTCGGAAGCCGAATTGCCTTCGCCGGATCAATTTCTGCAATCTTGTCGCCTGACTTGCAACTTTCGCAGACAAACCGGCTGCCAAAACTTCGCGCCTTGCGCACCCTTGTTCCGCATTGCGGACAATCCTGCGCTATCAATTCGGCACCCTTGTCCGACCGGGTAAGGGGTGGCAGGATTTCCATCACGGGAACTTTGGCGGCTTTTCCTGATTGCATGATTCACACTCCTGCCCAAATCACCTATGACAAAGCAGTTAATGCACTGTTAACCATGTTTGACGCAGGGTGCCGCGTCTGCCGCTCTACGGCAGCTCTGCACCCCAACAGCCAAACCCGCCGGGGCCAATGTGATAAGATTCGAGAATGTCGGCCTGCGCTATGGACTGGGTCCTGAAATCCTCAGCGACCTGACATTTGGCATAGAACCGAATTCCTTCCAGTTCCTGACAGGGCCATCCGGCGCAGGCAAGACCAGCCTGCTGCGGCTCATGTTGCTGTCGCTCAAGCCAACCCGCGGCCTCGTCAAGCTTTTTGGCAAGGATGCCAACCTGATCCAGCGCTCGGAGATGCCGCATCTCCGGCGCAAGATCGGCGTGGTGTTCCAGGATTTCCGTCTGCTTGACCATTTGACGACCTATGAGAATGTCGCCCTTCCGCTGCTGGTTCGCGGCAAGATGGAAAGCGACTATCGCACCGATGTGACGGAACTGCTCAAATGGGTCGGCTTGGGCGAGCGCATGCATGTCCTGCCTCCAGTGCTTTCCGGTGGGGAAAAGCAGCGTGCTGCCATCGCGCGCGCACTCATTGACCAGCCATCCATCCTGCTCGCCGACGAGCCAACCGGCAATGTCGATCCACCGCTTGCCCGCAGGCTTTTGCGCCTGTTCATAGAATTGCATCGTTCCGGGACGACCGTCGTCATCGCGACCCATGATCTCGGGCTGATGGACCAGTATGGTGCCAGGCGCATTGTTCTCAATGAGGGCAGGATACAGATTTATGACTGACGCTGGCAAGAAGTCTGCAGCAACACCAAAGGCTGATGCAAGGCCGGCTCCGGCAAATGCCGCGTTGGCCCGGCCGCCGGCAGGCAAATACAATTTGCGCAGCGGCAACCATATCGTTCCGCGCGAAGGAATTGCCGGTCAGGCGCTTGCAGTCGTGATCGGGATCATGGCTTTTCTGGCATGCCTTGCAGCCGGAGCACTGGCCATCGTCAATGACACTTCCTCGAAATGGCAAAGTGACATTTCCCGCGAAGTCACCATCCAGATTCGTCCCTCCGACGAGGCAGGGATGGAAGACGCAATCCGCGAGGCGAGCCGCCTCGTTCTGACATTTGACGGTATCGCGCGCGTCACTGCTCTGGATGATGAAGCAACCGCCCGGCTTCTGGAACCCTGGCTCGGCAGCGGACTGGACCTGGCGGAACTTCCTGTTCCAAGGCTCCTGACCGTGACGGTGAAGGACGGAGCCAGTCCGGACTTTGCCGAGATCCGCAAGGCGCTCCTAGAAAAAGTCCCCGGCGCATCGCTCGATGATCATCGTGCCTGGATCGATCGCCTCACCCGAATGGCATGGACCATGGTTGCCTTCGGGATGGGGATATTGATTCTTGTCATGACAGCCATGGTCCTGACGGTCGTTTTTGCCACAAGAGGGGCAATGGCAGGAAACCGGGAAATTGTCGACGTATTGCATTTTGTCGGTGCCGATGCCGCCTTCATCGCCGGTGAGTTTCAAAAACACATCCTGGTTTTGGCACTTCGCGGCGCCATCGCCGGCGGATTTGCTGCAGCACTGATATTCATTGCGCTCGGGCTTTGGTCATCCTGGAGCCTGGCAACACCGCAGGGCGACCAGATCGCCGCCCTTTTCGGGGAGTTTGCCCTCGGCTGGGCCGGTTATCTGGGAATTGCAGCAATAATCGTTGCTGTTTCCCTGCTTGCTGCCGCAACCAGCCGCTTCACCGTGCTGCGCCATGTCGGTTCGCTGGAGACCTATTCAGGCCGGGAATGACATTTTCTCAAAATATTTCTGCTCCGCTTGCCATTTATGCAACCATGACGGAGCATTTCCTGTGCATGTCTCCAAAGGTAGGTTGCCACTTCCGCGCCTTATTCCAATACTATTCTGGATTCTTGCAAGGAAGGGGTTCCAGAAGCCGAATGGCGAATTGCACCCATGACAATGACGGCGTTGGTCCGGTCAGGACAATGCCAGCAACGCACATGATGCAGGGCATCGCTATTCGCATGTCCCAATTCTTGCTGCTTTGCATGATCCTTGCCCTGGTGGCCCTGCTCGTCGGCTTCGTGCAATTCTACCGTGGAATAGCTAGCGATACCCTTGCGACATCCATCCCTTCATCTTCAAGCCAGGTTGTGGCACTTCCCGAACATGCCGATGGCATTGTTGTTCTGACAGGCGGCTCCGCCCGTATCGCGACTGCCATTGAACTGCTCGAACATGGTTCGGCCAGGCGTTTGCTGATCAGCGGTGTCCATCCGTCCAGTTCACTCACTGCAATTCGTGGTGCCGTCAACGGCAAGCGTGAGACATTCGATTGCTGTGTTGATATCGACCGCGCCGCAATGGATACCTATGGCAACGCAGAGGAAACCCGAAAATGGGCCGAGCGCTATGGTTTCCGCTCTCTCATCGTTGTCACAAGTGACTATCACATGCCGCGCAGCCTCGTGGAGATGCGCAGGACCATGCCACAGATCGAATTCATTCCCCATTCTGTGAACTATGGTCCGCTGAGGGCCGATGCCTGGTTCGCCAATCCCGGAACGCTCAAGATCGTGGCTTCGGAATATCTCAAATACCTCGCTGCGCGGGTTCGCAAGGAAGTATCCGGCAGCGACAGGAATACCGCATTCGCAAACGTCACTTCGTTCTGACAACCAGGCCTGTTTCGCTTTCCTTTCTGCCACCGGTTCCGGTATTGTCTGCCAACCCTGGCTGACTGGAGCTTGCAATTGTTATTCCTGCGTTCCCTTCTCTTCAACATCGCCTTTTATCTCGTCACGGCCATCCAGCTGGTTTTCTGGACACCGGTCTTTTTCTTCATGCCGCGCAGGATGGGATGGAAGGTCGTGCGCCTTTGGGGCAAGATCAATCTTTGGCTTCAGTACCATATCGTCGGCACCAGATTCGAGTTTCGCGGCGTCCACAATATTCCGCGTACAAGGCATTTCATCGTGGCAGCCAAGCACCAGTCCTCATGGGAAACCTACACGATCCTGTTGTTCCTCAAGGACCCCAGCTACATTCTCAAGCGGGAATTGATGTTCATACCGCTCTTTGGCTGGTTCATGGCAAAGATGAACGTGATCCCGGTTCGCCGCGGCAGGGGTGGCGTGGCACTTGCCGCAATGACCAATAGTGCACGCCAGCAATATGAGGGCGGAAGGGAAATCATCATCTATCCGGAAGGCACAAGAAAAGCGTCCGGCGCGGAACCGGCCTATAAATATGGCATTACCCATCTCTACAGCGAGCTTGATGCCACCATTCTGCCGGTCGCCCTCAATTCAGGCCTGTTCTGGCCAAGACAGTCCTTCCTGAGATATCCCGGAACCATCGTCATGGAATTCCTTCCGGTCATAGAAGCAGGCCTGTCCAGGGACGCATTCGCATCGGAGCTTGAAACAAGCATCGAGACAGCAACGCGCAACCTGAACCGCGAAGCAGCATCGGGCAGTCTTCCGCCTCCCCTGGCGCGCCAACTTGATGCAGCGGGCAGGTTTGCATGATGGGCCAAGGCAGGTTCAGACCTGCCTCATATGCGCAAGAGCCAGCATGACCGACTCCAGATGCGGGTCATGAACCCCTTGCTCCCTGAGATGCGCGACAGTATTGCGAACATAGTCGATATTGGTTCCTGACCTGCCAACCGCATTCGCGACGATGGAAGCGATCTCGCCATCATTGAGCCGTCCGGCATATTGCTCATGGGACGGATCGGCAACATAGGTCAGCGCCCTGATCATTTCGCCGCCATCAAGACGCGCCTGACGCCAGGTTTCGAGATAGACGCTCGTTACCAGTTCACGTTCCCGCAGATAGGCAATGACTGCATCCCGGTTGCTCCCCGCTACCCTGAACGCAACACCCGTGCAGGATCCGCCGCGTGCCAGGCCCAGCACCAGGCCGGGATTTTCCCGCGTTCCGCGATGCACCCATGACCGGATGCAAAGCCCGCGATGCACACCATGCAATCTGGCACTGCGGCGCTCCTCAACCGCAAATCCCGGATTCCACATCAGCGACCCATAGCCAAACACCCACAAATCGCCCATATGAAGCCTTTAATTCCTTTGCAAACAGCCAAGTCCGGTGTCCTAACATGAGCGATCAACAACCGCAAAACCAGACGGGAAAACGTGGAAAAGGTGCCTGGCGCATCATTGCGCTACTTGCCGTCATCGCCATCCTCGGCTTCGGCTGGAACTGGGCCTGGCAGCAGGCTGCAGACAAACTTGATACACTGGCAACTTCCAGAATTTCGCGATTGAGTGACAAGGGAACAGAAATTGCCTGCACCAATCGCTCGATAATCGGCTACCCGTTCAGGATCGGTTTGCATTGTGACAGCCTGTCAATTTTCACGACCTCCAATGGACTGAAACTTGATGCGGGAGAATTTCGCTCGGCCGCACAGTTCTACAAACCCGGCCATGCGATTGCCGAACTGGAAGCACCCCTGACTGCCGAAACCCCCGGCGGCGAAAAGGTCTCGGCGATCTGGGAAAACCTGAAGGCAAGCATCATTGTCGGCATTGGCGGCTGGAAACGCATTTCGATCGAGGCAAGTTTCCCGCGCGGCAATGGAAATCTCTCCAGCTTTCAAGGCTTTGAAGTTTCTGCCGACGAAATCCAGCTTCATGCGCGCGCTCCTGACGAATCAAGCAGGGCTGATGGCCTTGATCTCGCAGCCTCTGCCATCAATCTCAACATGAAGGGTCTGGCAAAAATCCCGGCAGCGAATGTCACAGCCAATTTGGCGCTTGAACAGATCGGCGCTCATATCGAGCCAGGCTTCAACCTTCGGCAATATCTGCGCCAATATGGCATTTCAGGCGAAGCGCGCGAGCTTGCCGTCATGCCGATAGGCGGCGGACGCTTTGCGGTCAGTGGTCCGTTTGAAATCTCATCCGCTGGCTTGCTCAGTGGCAAACTGACACTGGAATTCACCGATACAGCGAGGTTGCTGGCCTTTGCCGCAGCGGCCGGAGGCGACGCGGGGTGGCTGGCCCAGGCTGGTCAGGTCTTGTCGATGATCCCGGCATCCAGCGATGGCGGTGCACGCAAGATTACCCTCAATATACAGGATGGCGCGGTGAGTACCGGATTTTTCAAACTGGGTGAAATTCCGAGCCTATTTTGACGCTTCGTCGACCTTCGTGACGATTTCGCCGTCGCGTCCGAAATTTGGCGTTGCTGTTTCCTGGCCGATATCAATGATCGAGCGGCGAATGGCACGGGTCCTGGTAAACAGGTCAAACAATGCATCCCCGTCACCCCAGCGGATAGCACGCTGCAGCATCGACAGGTCCTCGGAGAACCTGCCAAGGGTTTCCAATACCGCATCCTTGTTGTGCAGGAAAACATCGCGCCACATCGTGGGATCCGATGCTGCAATACGTGTAAAATCGCGGAAACCGCCGGCTGAAAACTTGATGACTTCCGATTCTGTCACGCTTTCAAGGTCAGCTGCCGTGCCGACGATATTATAGGCAATGAGATGCGGAATATGCGAGGTGATCGCCAGAACAAGGTCATGGTGCTCTGCCGTCATGATCTCGACATTGGAGCCACATGATTTCCAGAACCCAACCACGGCATCAACCGCGCCCGGTTCTGCGCCCTCGGGCGGCGTGACAATACACCACCGGTTCACGAACAGCGTCGCAAATCCTGCATCAGGACCTGAATATTCGGTGCCGGCAACCGGATGGGCAGGCACTAGATGAACACCATCCCGCATGTGCGGTTGCACCTGCTTGACTACGGATCCCTTGACGGAACCGACATCGCTGACAATGGCACCCGGTTTCAGCACCGGCGCGACATCCTGGGCGATAGTGCCGTAAACACCCACGGGCGTGCACAGGATGACAAGGTCCGCGTCGCGCGCTGCCTCGGTGGCAGCCTCGTGGTAACTGTCACCCAAATTCAGTTCGCGAGCCCGGTCGAGCGTTGCACGGCTGCGGGTTGCGATTGCGATATGCCTCGCAAGTCCCCTGCGCCGAATGACATGCGCAAGCGAGGAGCCGATCAGGCCAATCCCGATCAGCGCTATCCGCTCGAATTGCGGCTCACCCGAATTCATGTCCGCGTTCATGCCTTGCCCAGAAATTGCGACAGGGCTGCAACAACGCCACGATTGGCCTCTTCACTGCCAATGGTCATGCGAAGGCTGTTTGGCAGTCCATATCCCTTGACTGCGCGCAGGACAAAGCCGCGTTGCACGAGATATTCATCCGCATCGCTCGCTCGCTGCCCATCTAGATCGGGAAAATGGATCAGGATGAAATTGCCGACGGATGGCGTGACTTCCAGCCCCAGTTTTCCAAGTTCGGCCGTGGTCCAGGAAAGCCAGTGCTCATTGTGGCGGATCGAATTCTCGACATGTTCCTTGTCACGGATCGCCGCTGCGCCTGCCGCAATCGCCGCACTACTCACATTGAACGGTCCGCGCACGCGGTTGAGCACATCGATCACATGCGATGGTGCGTAGCACCAGCCAATGCGCAGCGCAGCCAGTCCGTGTATTTTCGAGAAAGTCCGCGTCATCACGACATTTGATGAGGCCGAGACGAGTTCGATGCCGGACTCATAGTCATTGCGCCTTACATATTCCCCATAGGCTGCATCGAGTATCAGCAGCACATTGGATGGCAACCCGGCATGCAAGCGCCGCACTTCGCTGATCGGCAGATAGGTCCCGGTCGGATTGTTGGGATTGGCCAGGAAAACAATCCTGGTTCGCGGGGTGACAGCAGACAGGATCGCATCGACATCCGCAGTCAGCCCCGTCTCCTTGACGGATACCGGCTTGGCACCTGCCGCAAGCGTTGCAATGGGATAGACCAGAAAACCATGCTCTGTATGGATTGCCTCATCACCCGGCGCGAGATAGGCCCTCGCCAGCAATTCGAGGATTTCATCCGATCCATTGCCACAAACAATGTTATCCGCATTGAGACCATGCGCGGCAGCAATTGCCTCGCGCAATTGGGTTGACGACCCGTCGGGATAATCCTCAAGCCTGGCGGATGCGGCAGAATAGGCTGCACGCGCCGCGTCACTGGGACCCAGCGGCGTCTCGTTGGACGATAATTTATGCAGTTTTACACCCGGCGCCGCCTTGCTGCGCCCTGGAATATACATTGCTATGTCCATGACACCGGGTTTCGGCCTGGGTATGCCTGCTTGTTCGGACATGGTGCTGCTCCAGCGGGAATGCAGATTGCGTTGCGTTACGGCAGGTCTCGTCAAGACCATTGCGGGATCGTGGCCTTCTAGAGGAATCACGATGCAAAGAAAAGATGGCCGTTTCAGTATGGCGATTTTCGCGTTGCGCCAGCAGCACCCTGGGGAGCAAGTGCGGGCACGAACACCCGTCTCGACTGTCGCGCCCTCACCGGCAATCCTTCATACATACGCTTGGTTGCCTCTACCATGATGACACCGGAGAAAATCGGCCAGAACCGACGGCCCAGACGCTCCATGCTGCGTGACATGCCAAACCGCAACCACCGCCTTGATGGCGGGAAATGCAATGCATCCGACCATGCAGTCGGAGCGAATTGCGATTCGCGCAACAAATGCGAAAGCTGACCACGACTGAAAGGTCGGCCTGTTCCGAATGGCGTGTGTTCAAACCGCGCCCACACGCCCCTGCGATTGGGAACAACGACAAAAAGCTTGCCGCCCGGCGCCAGCACCCGCCAGGCCTCCTTCAGACTGTCGATCGGACTTTCGCTGTGTTCGAGCAGGTGAATCATCACGATGCGGTCAAGGCTGGAATCGGCCAGCGGCAATTGCTCGTCATGCACCAGCACGGTTGCCGATGCCTCACCCATCGGCCATTCCACCGCGCCTTGCTGTGCCGGCATGAGCGCCAGCGTCCGCTCCGTATCCGGGTGGAACCGATCAAGCCAGGGCACGCAATAACCAAGCCCCGCCAGACGCTCACCCTTGGCCTCCGCCCACATCGCGGAAAGTGCCATGGTAATGGATTCGGCAGCGAGCCTGCCAAGCGGGGTACGATAGAATTCGCGCAGTTCGACAACGTCACTGTACATGGAACCAGACTATTCCAATCTGTTGCCGGATTGAAGCAAAACCGCCTCTGGCCATGTCGGATTGCTGCCAGTATGGTGCGCCAAAATCAGAGACCCGCATTCACCGGCTCATATGGAGAGATGACAATGGCAAGCGCAATCCGCATTCACCAGTTCCCGTGCCTCAGCGACAATTATGGCGTTTTGCTGCATAGCCCTGCCACTGGCGAAACCATCTCCATTGATGCGCCCGATGCATCAGCAGTGCTCGCAGCCCTGTCGGAAACCGGATGGAAGCTCACCCATATTCTGGTTACCCATCACCATGCAGACCATGTGCAGGGAATGGATGAACTGAAGCAGAAAACCGGCTGCATGGCGATCGGCCCCGCCAATCCGGCCATCAAGGGTCTAGACAGGACAGTGGCCGATGGCGACAGCTTTGAGCTCGCAGGCGAGAAGGTTTCGGTCATTGCGACGCCGGGCCATACACTTGACATGCTCAACTATCATTTTCCGGCTTCACACCTGCTGTTTGCCGGTGACACCCTGTTTGCCATGGGCTGCGGGCGCGTCTTCGAGGGCACGCCAGAATTGATGTGGAACTCGTTGCAGAAACTCATGAAGCTTCCACCAGAAACACAGGTCTATTGCGGTCACGAATACACGCTGTCCAACGCCAAATTCGCCATCGGCATCGACGCGAGCAACCCCGCTCTTCAAGCCCGGTTGAAGGAAGTAGAGGCAGCACGCGCGCGCAACGAGCCCACCATACCGACAACTATCGGCATTGAACTTCAAACCAATCCGTTCCTTCGGGCAGCTGATCGGGAAATTCGCGCCGGGCTTGCAATGCAGGATGCAAGCGACGCTGAGGTATTTGCCGAAATCCGCGAGCGCAAGAACCGGGGCTAACCAACGGCCTTCGCTCTAGAGCAGGAATGCAGCGGTAATAAGCACCTGCGCTGCCAGATAGCTGAGCCAGATAAATGGCGATGTGTAACGCCGCATTCGGCTGTCTGGGGCAAGGGTGAAAACTTCCTGCGACAAAACGAGGTCTGACGCCATGAAGAGTGCCGCACCCGCCAGCAATACCGGGTCCGGGCCGCGGCTGAGAGCTGCCACGGCCATTGCGGCAATCACTCCGCTATAGATGGCGACCGGAATTTTCATTGCCCCGAGCCGGTCACGCAAGCGCCGAAAGACACCCAGCGCCAGCGCAAAGATCAATACAGTACCGGCCAGAAACCATGGCCCCTGCGTCCAGCCCGGATCTTGTCCGGCGAAAAACAGGATGCAATAGACAAGATGTGCCAGCAGGAATGCCACCAGTCCGGCAAGGAATTCGCGTTCACCCCGGAATGCCAGCATCCAGTCACCAACAGCGCTCAATGCCAGCGCCAGCGTCAGGAAATGGGCACCACCAACCCACCACGACGTGATGGCCAACAGCGCTATTGGCAAGGTCTTGGCGGTAGCGCGCAATCGGCTTTCATCCCTTCCCAGAAAGACAAGCCAATAGACAATGCCGAGGAAAGCCGCGACCGCGAGCAGGATCGTGCTCATGCAATTGACCGTGCAGATCGTGCGAATGGGCCGGAAGCAATGACTGCACCTGCGGTAATCAGGATACTTGCTGCACCCAGTCGCCAATCGGGCACAGCGACACCGGCTGCCACCAG
>JAGRLM010000233.1:0-2212 GCA_020441795.1 Nitratireductor sp. | reverse complement strand
TGCTTGACCCCATGATCCCAGGCATAGAAGGCAAGGCCTACCGGCATCACGCCAAGACCGGCAACGGCAAGCCACTGCACCAGGGTGGATGGCCAGACGGTTTCCTCGAAGCCCAGATGGCACAATGCCGAAAGCAGTGCCGTAGCGAAACAGAAGATGACGACCGCATCCGTGGGCGCTGCCTTCTGCACCCGCGACAGGATCGAGTATCCGGACCAGATGAAAGCACAGGCGCAGGCAGAAAGATAACCGAGCGGATTTCCGCCTTGGCCCAGCCCTGAGCGGGTCACCAACAATGCCGCGCCCGCGAAACCGCAAAGGCCGCCTGCAACATGAAACCACCGCAGTCGTTCACCCGGCAGAAATGCCGAACCGAGCACGATTAGCATTGGCCACAAATAGGCGATCAGGCTGGCTTCTGCGACCGGCGCGTTGCGCAGTGCGGTGTAATAGAAAAAGTGATAGCCGAACAACCCGCCAATACCAACCAGCCACACGGCAGGAGGCAGTCGCAGGCTACCTGCCTTCGGCCTGCGCCAGATCCAGCTTGCGAACCCGCAAGCAGCACCAATGGCAAAGGTCATGGCCAGCAACTGGAACGGTGGAACACCGCTACTGGCCGCAGTCAGCAGCGCCAGCATTGCCCACATGGCAATGGCTGAAAATCCGGCAAGGGTTGGGTTCATGCAGGCGGTCCAAAATCACACAGGCGCGCAGAGGTCCCCAATATCGCCGACTTGTCAACTGGTCACGTCGCACCGCCGCCAGGTCTCGCCATCTGTCCTGTTGGCATCACGGCCGCGATAGAGCGTCATTTCCTCTTCCGAGCGAAGCATGCCGAAAACATCGATCCCGGCATCGCCATCGCCCTCAGGCCCTACATAGTGGAAGGAATGCCGGTCATAGTCTCCTGACAACACCTTGCCGGACGGAGTGGTGATTTTCGCTCCATCGACATGCATGTGCCCGCCCTTTCCATCACACCAGCCACCGTCAATCCGGTCAGCATATGCGGGAAAGGCAAGAAGCAGGGAAATCGGAAATGCACAAATTGCAGCAACATGTTTCATGGCCCGTCCTCCATTGAAGAAAGAATAGCGCCACAACTGCAAAGCCCAAAATGAAAACGGCGCGATCACTCAAGCAATCGCGCCGCCTCGAATCCCGATTGTTCGACCTTAGCTGAAATATTGTCCGCCATTGGCAGAGATGGTTGATCCGGTAATGAAACCCGCATCTTCGGAAGCCAGGAAAACGACACAACGCGCGATCTCTTCCGGCTCACCCAGACGACCTACCGGGATTTGCGGAATGATTCGCTCGTTGAGAACCTTCTCGTCAATCGCACGAACCATTTCGGTTCCGATATAGCCTGGGCAAATTGCATTGACAGTAATCCCGGCGCGTGCGCCTTCCTGCGCCAATGCCTTTGTGAATCCGATATCGCCGGCCTTGGCGGCAGAGTAATTTGCCTGTCCCGCCTGACCCTTCTGGCCATTGATCGAGGAGATATTGATCACACGGCCAAACTTGCGGTCACGCATGCCACTCCAAAGCGGATGCGTCATGTTGAAAAGCCCGTTGAGATTGGTGTTGATCACCTCTCCCCATTGTTCGGGCGTCATGCGGTGGAACATGGCATCACGGGTGATACCGGCATTGTTGACCAGAACATCGATCGGCCCGAGATCGCCTTCCACCTTGGCAATGCCATCGACGCAGGACTGATAATCGGCAACAGACCACTTGTAGGTCTTGATGCCGGTCTCTGCGGTGAACTTTGCTGCCGCCTCGTCATTGCCGGCATAATTGGCAGCAACGGTATATCCGGCATTCTTCAAGGCAACCGAAATTGCCGCACCAATCCCGCGCGATCCGCCGGTTACAAGTGCTGTTCTGGACATCATGTCCTCCCTGATGCTTCGTTGATTGTTTTGCTCGTGGTGCTGATCGTCTTCACCGACACACGGCTGCAACGATCAGCATTGTTTCCGGCAGCGTTACCGGCTTTTACATTGCCTCGACGCAGAGCGCGACGCCCATGCCGCCACCGATGCAAAGTGTGGCGAGGCCCTTCTTCGCATTGCGACGGCGCATTTCGAAAAGCAGCGTGTTGAGAACACGTGCGCCCGATGCACCGATTGGATGTCCGATGGCAATTGCACCACCATTGACGTTGACGATGTTGGTGTTCCAGCCCATGTCCTTGTTG
>JAGRLM010000232.1 GCA_020441795.1 Nitratireductor sp. | reverse complement strand
TCGTCGCCGAGAAGAACAGTGTCTGCCGCTTCGCCGGCAGCAGCCGGACGATCGCGCGCAGGGCGTGGATAAAGCCGAGATCCAGCATCTGGTCAGCTTCGTCGAGTACGAGGAACCGTGCACTGTCAAGAAACACAGCCCGGCGCTCGACGAGGTCCAGCAACCGGCCGGGCGTAGCGACGAGAATATCCGTACCACGTTCCAGGTTGCGACACTGGACATTGATGGAAGCGCCACCGACCACGAGATTGATCTTGAGCGGTGTGCCACGCACATAGGTGCGCAGATTGGCTGCGATCTGGTTCACCAGTTCGCGGGTTGGGGCGAGAATGAGCGCGCGGATGGTTTTTGGTGCGGGCTTTGCGCCGTCCGCAGCAAGTTGCTGAACGAGCGGCAGGCCGAAAGCGGCAGTCTTGCCGGTGCCGGTCTGGGCGAGGCCAAGAAGGTCGTGGCCCTGCAGAAGCATGGGGATAGCCTGTGCCTGGATCGGGGTTGGCGTTTCAAAGCCGAGAACCGAAAGCGAGCGCAGGATGGCGGGAGAAAGACCGAGGTCTGCAAACGTTGTCAATGGAATACCTTTCGCGGGCCGTGCCAATGCACAAGACCCGGATTACAAACAGAATTTACCAGCTACCCTGACCGGAAAAACCGGACATGGCTGTTGGCGTTGCGGTTGCGGCCCGGTCATGCAGCAAACGGGATTGTCTGCAGCCATGCTGTGCCGGCAGAACCCCGCGTGATTTGGGAACTTTTGGAGAAAACCCGGTGAACCCGGGTATGGTCGGCTCTTTGCGCCTGGGAACGGCCAGAAGGGTGTTTCCCCGGGGCGTCCGAACAAGAATGCGCGGCTGCTCACGCGGCAGCAAAGCGACTGATGGAACTCATATCGTATTGTGCAGTGCAAAAGTCAAGCGCCAATATTGTCGAAGCGCCGACATCGATAATCAGACTTCCGGAGTTGGACACCTCCCCGGATCATGGTTCTATGCACAGAATCCCTTATCGCATGGTTGGAGATGCAAATGGCAACAAGCAACAGGTTTTCAGGCCGCAAGGCAGTCATTACTGGTGGTGCGGCAGGAATTGGTCTGGCAATCGCGAACCGCATTGCCAACGAAGGGGGTACGCCGATCATCTGGGATCGTGATGCCGAAGCCATCGAGAAAGCAATATCGTCAGGCGCGGCCGCTGATGGTGCCGTAGTCGATGTTACCGACCGGGACGCGGTCGACAAGGCCGCAGCAGGGATTGGCGCAACACATGGAACAATCGACATTCTGGTCTGTTCGGCCGGCATTACCGGCCCCAACAAGCCGCTGATTGACTATCCCGCCGACGAATGGCGCAAGGTTTTCGACGTGAATGTCCACGGCGTCTTCAATTGCAACGCCGCCTGCGCCCCCTACATGGTCAAGAACGGCTATGGTCGTATCGTCAACATTGCCTCGGTCGCGGGCAAGGAGGGCAATCCGAATGCCTCTGCCTATAGCGCCTCAAAGGCTGCCGTGATCGGGCTCACCAAGTCGCTCGGCAAGGAACTGGCAAAACACCCGGTCACCGTCAATTGCGTGACACCAGCAGCCGTGAAGACCGCGATATTCGACCAGATGACACAGGAGCATATAGACTTCATGCTGTCGAAGATACCGATGGGCCGATTCGGCAAGGTCGAGGAGATCGCATCGCTGGTCACATGGCTGGCCAGCGAGGAATGCTCCTTCACCACCGCCGGCGTGTTCGACATATCAGGAGGCCGGGCCACATACTGATCCCGGTGCAAATCTGCGGGGGAAAGCATGGCTGGCAAGATCATTACCATCGCCCAGCAAAAAGGCGGCTCGGGCAAGACGACGCTTGCGGCAAATCTGGCGCTGGCTTTTGCTGCTTCAGGCAAGCCAACCGCAATTCTTGATACCGACCCGCAGGGAAGTCTTGGGCGATGGTTCATGTCGCGCGCCGAGCGGATGGGCGACAACGGGCCGGGTCTCGGATTTCGGACCGCCAGCGCCTGGGGCGCACGCTACGAAGCGCGCGAGCTTCTCAAAACCCACGACTATGTGGTGATCGACACTCCGCCCAAGATGGGCGTGGACGGACGTCCGGCAATCGAGGCAGCGGATCTGGTGATCATCCCGGTTACGCCGTCTCCGATCGACATCTGGGCCACCGAACCGACCATCGAAATGGCCCTGACGGAAAGAAAACCCGTTCTGCTGGTGATGAACCGCGCTTCCTCGCGCGCTCGCCTGACTGGCGAAATGCGCGAAGTCATGGGCAAGCTTGGCGGCGAGATCGCCAATACCATGATTGCCAGCCGAATCATCTTCGCTGAGGCCATGAGCCACGGTCATGGCGTGCTGGAAAAGCAGCCATCAGGACTGGCTGCAGCCGAAATTCGGGCGCTCAGTGCAGAAATCGCTGGGCTGCTCGACTAGTTTTGCCCTACCCGCCCAGCGCACGGATTACATCATCCGTCCTGGTAACCGCAGAGACATTTGTCAGCGCATATTCGATTGATGCACGATGCCAGTCGGCATTCATCGTCGAGCAAGCATCCTCTGGGATGATCATCACATAGCCCTTGTCAGCCCCGGTGCGAGCGGTGTGCTCCACCGACATATTGGTCCACGCACCAGATTCGATGATGATATCGCGCCCTTCCGCCTTCAGGATCGTTTCGAGGCTCGTACCTTCCCATGCACTCATGCGCCGTTTCGTGACCACGTGGTCTCCGGGCTGGGCTTCAAGCCCCGGAACAGGTTCCGAACCCCAGCTACCTTCAACCAGGGCATTGCTGTCGATCACACCTTCAAACAATGGCGCATTCAGCGTCATGCCGTGATTGACCGCAGGCCGCTTGAACCAGACATGAATGACCGGAATGCCAAGCCGGCGGCAATGGTCGGCAAGACGGCGCGCATTGGCAATGGCGTTCTGCTCGCGGCAATGTGCCGGCGCACCCGAATCCGCAAAGGCACCGCCATCCATTACCACATCATTCTGCATGTCCTGAATGATCAGCGCACAGCGCGACGGGTCAAGGACCAGGCCGCCATCCGACCGTGGTTGTGAAGCAGAACCCGATTGCCCGGAATGTGAACTTGCAGATGCACTGGCGGATGATGCGTGTGCCTGGCCGGCATCAGCGCGCATGAATGGTTCGTTGCGCGGACCTACCCTGG
>JAGRLM010000231.1:6037-8340 GCA_020441795.1 Nitratireductor sp. | reverse complement strand
GTCGCGCAGCGGTGTGTTCGGGTTGACGAAGCTCGCGCCCGGCAGGTGCGGGCCCATGATCTCCATCAGCATCTGGTTCGAATTCGCCGTGCCGTAAAAGGTACAGGTGCCCGGCGAATGATAGGATTTAGACTCCGATTCCAGCAGTTCCGCACGTCCGACCTTGCCCTCGGCATAGAGCTGGCGGGTCTTGGCCTTCTCGTCATTGGGAAGACCGGATGGCATGGGTCCTGCCGGAACGAACACAGCAGGCAGGTGGCCGAATGCCAATGCGGCAATCACGAGCCCCGGCACGATCTTGTCGCACACCCCCAGAAACATGGCTGCGTCGAACATGTTGTGTGAAAGGCCGATACCCGCTGCCATCGCAATGGCGTCGCGTGAAAACAGCGACAATTCCATTCCCGGTTCGCCCTGGGTAACGCCATCACACATGGCCGGAACACCGCCTGCAACCTGCGCCACGCCACCAGCTTCCTTGGCAGCCATCTTGATGAGCGCCGGAAATGCCTCATAAGGCTGATGCGCTGACAGCATGTCATTATAGGCTGTGATGATGCCGATATTGGGCACAATGTCACCAGCGAGGGCAGCCTTGTCGGATACACCACAGGCAGCAAAACCATGTGCAAGATTGGCGCATGACAACACCGTGCGATGCGGACCTTTTCCCGCTGCAGCCGCTATCCGTTCAAGATAGGCTTCCCGGCCGGGTTTGCTTCGCTCGATAAGCCGCTTGGTAACGGCATCAATTCGCTTGTCGGGTTTCATGGTCTTGTCCTTGGTTCAGGGAGCCCAGAATATTTGCAGCCGGTCAGCAGCACGTCGAAATACGGCGCGAACCGGCATGGCAAGCTCCGATCCATCTTTCCTGGCGCGATCGAGGGTCTGCAATTTTTCCTCACCCTCGATATGCAGAGCGAGGAAATGCGCTTCCAGCAGATAATGCAGTGTCAGGGTCAGCCGTGGCTCGCCGGCTCCCGGTGCCGAGATTGCAATCACATGGTGCTGGCAATTGGGGTCCAGCGCATCTTCCAGCCTGTCACCTTCGGGAAAGAATGACGCTGTATGCCCGTCATTCCCCATCCCGAGGATTGCAGCATCCAATCGCCCAAGCATGGCAATAGCATGATCGGCACTGGCAGCCGCCTCCTCAACCGTGTCGGAACTGCCATCAGCCAGCGGAACCAGTTTCGCCTTGACCGCCTTGTCCTGCAACAGCGCCTCGCGCACCAGGCGCAGGTTCGAGCGTTCATGGTCGGGATCAACGAACCGCTCATCAACCAGCGTTATCGTCACCTTTTCCCAGTCGATAGCGGTCTGCGAAAGCCTCCCGAAAAATCGCTTCGGTGTGGAGCCACCCGATACCGCAAGGCGCGCCTCGCCGCGCATGGCAATCGCACCGGCCAGAACCGCAGCAACGCCAGATGCCAGGGCCTCCGCCAACTGGTCGCGATTTTCATATTCGTGCATGGCGCTCATGCCTGGGTTTCTTCCTCATGCCATGTTCTTCCATCCCGCTCCACGAGTGCGATTGCTGCGGATGGCCCCCATGTGCCGGATGTGTATTTCTTGCATTTCTGCCCTGTTTCGGCCCATGCGGAAATGATCGGATCGACCCATTTCCATGCCGCCACCACTTCATCGCGCCGCATGAACAATGTGGCGTTGCCACGAATGACATCAAGCAGCAGGCGCTCATAGGCATCCGGCGAACGGTTTTCGAAGCTGTCGGCAAAACTCATGTCGAGCGCCACTTCACGTAGGCGCATACCACCTGGACCCGGATCCTTGATCATGATCATCTGGCTCACGGCCTCACCGGGTTGAAGCCGCAGCACCAGCCGATTGGCAATGGATTTGCCAGCGTCATCGGGAAAGATATTGTGCGGCGTCGGCTTGAACTGGATGACGATCTCCGAAACCCGTTCGGCCAGCCGCTTGCCGGTACGCAGGTAGAAGGGAACCCCAGCCCAGCGCCAATTGCCTATGGTCGCCTTGATGGCAACAAAGGTTTCTGTGTCCGATACCCCGCCCTCGATCTCCTCAAGATAGCCGGGCACGGCACCGCCATTGGCAGCACCGGCGCCATACTGGCCACGCACCGTGCGGGTGCCGACATTGGAAACGTCGATCGGGTCCAGTGCGCGCAACACTTTCAACTTCTCGTCGCGGACCGCATCGGCATCGATGCTGGCAGGTGGTTCCATCGCCACCAGGCACAGCAATTGCAGCAGATGGTTCTGCACCATGTCGCGAATGGCGCCGGACTTGTCATAATAGCCGCCACGGCCTTCAACGCC
>JAGRLM010000231.1:0-6031 GCA_020441795.1 Nitratireductor sp. | reverse complement strand
GTCTCTGCTACCGTGATCTGCACATGGTCGATATGGGCGGAGTTCCAGAGTGGCTCATACAGCGCATTGGCAAAGCGCAATGCCATGAGGTTCTGTACGGTTTCCTTGCCCAGATAGTGATCGATTCGATAAATCTGGTCTTCGCGGAAATGCTGCCCGATGCTTTCATTGAGTTCCATCGCGCTGGCCAGATCCTTGCCGATCGGCTTTTCAATCACCAGGCGTGAACGCTCGCGCACCATGTCATGCGCGTGCAACTTGCTGGCAATGTCGCCAAACAGCGACGGCCCGACAGCCAGATAGAATGCCCTTACGCGATCCTCGTCGCCCAGTAGCGCTTTGAGTTCTTCCCAGCCGCGATCCGATTTTGCATCCACGGCCACATAATGGAACCGCTCGATGAAGCCATTGACCGTTTCCTCCTTCAATTCTTCGGGACGGACATGCTCCTTGAGTGCATTGCGGGCAAATTCACGAAATTCCTCGCTGCTCATCTCGGCACGCGCCGCACCGATGATGCGCGATCCGCCTATGATCTGGCCGTCACAGGCACGATGATACAGGGCAGGTATGAGCTTGCGCTCCGAAAGGTCACCCGTGCCGCCAAACACGACATAGTCGAACGGGTCAACGGGAATGAACTGGCTTGTCATGGTCGCGGTTCCATCGGCTTTCTGCATTGGGCCGGATGATCACTTTCACCCGGGATAGTGGCAGCAGGAATACGGGACGCTTATATTTAAATCGATTTAAATCATCAAGCCCTGCATTTTGCCAGCGATGAAAAAACACGGCATTGATCCCGGCCACCTTGCCAGTGCCGAAACTTCCAATATGGTCCGCGGGACGCATCCCTGCTTCGCGGATGCAGTCCAGTTTTCTCCCACAATGGATGCCGGTAATGAAAAACGACCTGAAGCCTGAAACCATTGCCGCACAAGCCGCAGGGGTGACTGATCCCGCAACCGGCGGCATTGTTCCGGCAATCCAGCCCTCGACAACCTTCATAAGGGACCAGGATTACAAGCTGGTGAACCCCGCCAATTTGTATGGCCGCGATGATAGCGCGATTGCCCGCGATGTTGAAGCAGTCATGGCGCGGCTCGAAAACGCGGAAGCCTCGCTGTTGTTTCCGTCAGGAATGGCTGCAACTGCTGCCTTGATGCGGACGACCGCAAATGGTGCCACGATTGTCCTGCAGTCAGGCATATATTGGGGAACAACAAAATGGGTCCGCGAATTTTGCGCGCGCCGCTCGATCCGCCTTGTAGAGATTGATGCGTCGCAGCCAGACTTGCTGGCAGCCAGCATCAGCGCCGAAAAGCCTGCCCTTGTTTTTGTCGAGACGCCGTCCAACCCATGGCTCAAGACGGTTGATATTGCCGCCGCCGCCTCTGCCTGCAAGTCCGTAGGCGCAATTCTGGCGGTAGATGCCACCGCAGCCACTCCGGTCTTGTCCCGGCCGTTGGACCATGGCGCCGACATCGTAATGCATGCCGCAACCAAGGCAATCAACGGTCACTCGGACGTCCTTGCCGGTATGTTGTCTGTCAGGGATGCAAGCCATCCGGTCTGGCAGGCAATCCGCACGGACCGGCATGATGCCGGTGCCATCATCGGAAATTTCGAGGCCTGGCTATTGCTGCGCGGTATGCGCACCTTGCCGCTTCGCGTCGAGCGAATGTCACAAAACGCCATGGCAATTGCGCAATGGCTGGACCGACATGAGAAGGTGGTGGGCGTGTTCTATCCCGGTCTGCCAGGCCATGAGGGCCATGCAATTGCAGCAAGACAAATGCAGGGGGGGTTCGGTTCGCTCTTGTCTTTTCTGATACGTGGCGATGCATCCACCGCCTTGCGGTTTTGTGGCGGTTTGCAACTCTTCCATCGGGCTACCTCGCTTGGTGGCGTGGAAAGCCTCGTCGAACATCGCCATACGATAGAAGGTGATGCGACCGGTGTTCCGCCATCGCTGCTGCGCCTGTCCATTGGCATTGAGCATGTCGAAGACCTGATAGGCGATCTCGGGCAGGCGCTTGCAGCGGTGTGATCGCGTTCACGTCACTTTCAACTGGCTGACAAAGGCTGATGCGCGATCAGGACCGACGGCCGAAAGCCTGATCAACTGGTCGAAGCGGACCGAAAGCTGCCTGATCTGTTCCACTGAATTGATGACGAGATACATGCCGCCCATATACACGGCAGCCCGCTTCGGACCGAACACCGTATAGGGGGCGGAATAGGCCTTTACACCGTCAAACAGGAATAGCCTGAACCTCGGATACAACTCGTCGAGCAGCCTGGCCATGTGCTCCAGTTGCGCCTGGCGCACGCCGCGCTGCAACCCGGACCAGATGCCGGATCCCGATGCGAGGCTGTACAGGGTCTGCCAGGGCATCACCACTTCCATTTCTGTTTCCGGCAATCGCGAATAGGTCAGTTGTGCCTCTGCCTGATCGCTTTTCGCGTCGATCATGACCGGCACCTCGGCCTTGAATTCATACTCGATCACAGCCCGCGTTCGCAGCAGGTCGGGAAGCGTGGACGGCACATAGCGGATCTTGTAGCCGATAGCCTCGCGATGCCATTCGGCCAGTCGGGTTTCGCCGCGACTTCCTTCTGCCGCTTCAATGCCGGTAACGCCTGCTACCTCGGCAACCGCATTCTCGCTCTGTGACAGGCCCAATAGCCAATCGATGCTGACCGATTCGCTGGCGGCGAGCATGACCAGCGCCTCGGCGCGGGGCAGGCGCGTCGTGCCTGTATCCAGGAATTGCGACAGCGCAGACCGGTCAAGTCCGCAACGCCTTGCAAAGGCTGTCAGCGTTTCGCCGCGACGGTCTATCAGGCTTCTGAGCCGTAGCTGAAATTCGGCGCTTACCTCGCGCTTGTCCCGACCAGTTCTCACAATCCACACTCCCTTCAGGCATTTTGTGTGAATCATAACATGATTTGTGAATTCACATCAAATCCAGTGCTTTCGTGCGCATTGTTTCATTGAATGCAATGACACCTTTCCGTCACCATCGCGTTACCAACCGGAATGAGACATTGATGAAAAAGGGCTTTTTCAATTCCATCGAATGGCCGACCGTATTGCTGATCGGCTTTGTATATGCGGCATGGCTATCCCTGGCCTTTTGGGGCCAGGCATTGAATCCGTTTCTCTGGATTGCGCTCATGGCGATTTTGACAACACTTTATTGGTCAATCGTGCATGAGGTGGTCCACAATCACCCCACGCGCCAGCCGATTGTCAATTACGCCCTGGTCTATCTGCCGCTTGGCTGGGTATATGCGCTTGGCCGTTTTGGTGATGGCCACCTTCAGCACCATGCGACGGGCGATCTGACCGATCCCTTTGATGATCCGGAAAGCTGGTATCTTGCCCAGCGCGACTGGAATTCGCTGTCCCCCTTTTCGCGCGCATTGTTGACTGTCAACAACACGCTTGCCGGGCGCATGGTCATTGGACCACTGATAACCCTTTGGCGCATGATTGCGGGTGACGCGATGCAGGTTGCCAGAGGTGGCGAGGTCGGTAAGAGCGTTGCCAAGGCATGGCTCATCCACATTCCTGGCCTGGTTCTGCTGGCATGGCTGCTGCAGACCTCCTCGCAGGTTCCAGCATGGCAATTCGCCCTGGCCGCCTATTTCGGCATTTCAATTCTGTTGATCCGTACATTTCTCGAGCATCAGGCGGCGGAGACCCAGGGTGAGCGGACCGTTATCATCGAGGATCGTGGTCCCTTGGCCTTCCTGTTCCTCTACAATAACCTCCATGTCGTGCATCATACGCGCCCCGGCCTTGCCTGGTATCGCCTTCCCGGTTTTTACCGCCGTCACAGGGCTGGTTTCATTCGCCGCAACAATGGTTATGTTTATCCTTCCTATGCGCGGATTTTCCGGCTCTTTTTCCTGAAGGCCAAGGAACCGGTGGCACACCCGCACACCGTGTAGGCCAGTCACCTGCTGGAAACAGGAAAGGATGTTGTTTGGGCTTGTTTGCCGCCTTGCAGATGTATGACCTGCCCGAGCTCTCGCCATCATGGGACAGGCTGTGGAATGGTGTTCATGCTGCATTGCTCGCCAAAGGCATACGCTGCGAACCCGAACTGCGCCGCCCGCTCGATTATCACGAGCCCTGGTCCGATGCAGCATTGATCCTCGGGCAGACCTGTGGCTGGCCCTATGTCAGTGAAGTCGGCCGGAGCAATACATTGCTGGGCGTTTTCGATTTTGGCCTGAATACCCCAGTAGCAGGCGACTACCATTCGGTATTTGTGATCTCGCCGGAACTGGCTGACCGGACACCAGCACAATTGCTGGCCGATCCGGGCGTCAGGATTGCCGTCAACAGCCTGCATTCGCAAAGCGGTTACCGGGTATTGGGAGAACTGGCATCTGCTCCGGTGAAACTTCACCGCAAGAGATATATCGACAGCGGCGGCCATCGCTCCTCATTGCGCATGGTGGCTACCGGCGAGGCGCATCTGGCAGCCATTGATGCCGTGACCTGGGAATTCCTGAAACGACATGACCCCCATGTCACGAGGGTTTCCATACTCGGCCGTTCCAGGCACGCACCCGGATTGCCCCTGATCTGCTCCAACGAAAACGCTCGCCACGGCGAAACCGTTCGCGAGGCAGTTGCAAAAGCAATTTTGCAATTGGAAAAAGTCGACAGGGACACCTTGATGCTCAAGGGCTTGGCGCCGGCTTCCGCGTCCCGATACCAGCAACTCCTCTTGCAACCCTTTGGCAACCTGGCCTTTGCCCCTGCATGACGAAAGCGGTATCAGCCAGCCATCAATGGGCGCGATCAATTCCCTTGCCATAATGGCGTTCGATCCGCGCCTGCACCAGTTCGAAACAGATCGACATCACCCAATAGACCAGCGCTGCGGTGATCAGCATCTCGATATGTTTGAATTCCGACTTGCCCTGTGTCCGGGCGAGGAAGGTGAGTTCCCATACACCAACCACGGATACGAGCGAGGAATCCTTCAACATGGCGATGAACTGGTTTCCGGTTGGTGGTATGATCAACCGCATCGCCTGTGGAAACACCACCTTGAAGAAAGTCACATTGGGTGTCAGCCCCAGCGCATATGCAGCCTCCTGCTGGCCTTTGGGCACACCCAGGATTCCTGCCCGGAAAATCTCTGCCATATACGCGCCATAGCAGACCGCAAGGGCGGTAATTCCTGCTGGTACCGGATCAATGACAAAGCCGATCTGTGGTAGCCCCAGATAGATCAGATATATCTGCATCAGCAGCGGCAAGCCGCGGAAAAACGAAATATAGAAACTGGAAATCCCGTAGAAGACCGGGTTCTTCGACAATTTTCCCAAGGCCGCCGCAAGCGCGATCACCGAGGCGATGGCGATGGATATCATCGAGATATAGATGGTTGTGAAAGCCCCCTGGGCGATCAGGAAACCGATTTTCTTGCGGATGAATGCGTAGTCGAGATCGAAAGTCCAGAAGAAGTAGAGGAACAATAGCAGCAGCTCGGCCCAGACCAACGGAATTCGCATCGCCTTGGGCAGGCGATTGACCACCATGACATTGACCGCCAGTATCGCGACAATAACGATGGCAATGGCAATGCGGCCATGCAGGCCGGAGTCAACCGGTTCCCCGATTGCAGGGCGCAACAATTCACCCATCAGGCTCTTGCGCAAATCAAGCCAGGCAAAAAACGCAACCAGAATCACGGACGGTAATGCGACCCGGAACCATGGACTGGAAAGATTGAAATTGCGGATCACCACACGTGACCTTCAGGCCGGGGCCGCAACAGTGTTACGGCCCCGAATTCCAGCATTACTTGCTCACCGTGGTGTAGTCGACGCCATACCATTTTTCGGACAAGGCGGTCATCGTGCCATCAGCATGCATAGCATCAACGATTTCCTTGATCTTGGCGTCGAATTCCGCATCACCTTTGTCGGTTGCAACGGCAAGCGGCTCGAAGAATGCAGGATCACCGACGATCTTCATCGGATAGCCGTTCTTGATCGCCTC
>JAGRLM010000230.1:4659-7007 GCA_020441795.1 Nitratireductor sp. | reverse complement strand
GCCAGCAGGATTGCAAACCAGTAGGTAACCTCGCTCTTGGCAACGTGATCGCCAAAATCGAGCCCGGCAATGATCGGCGCAAATACCGGCAACACGATCAGTGTGATTTCGATCCAGTCGAGGAAAAAGCCGAGGACGAAGACCACGCCCATCAGCATGAACAGCAGTCCCCATGGGCCAAGCCCGAGATGCTCGATGAAGGCGTCAACCTGCGCTTCACCGCCAAGGGCGCGGAACATGTAGGAGAACAGGGTGGCGCCAACGAAGATGCCGAACAACATGCCGTTGGTGAGTGCTGTTCTCATGATGACGTCGTTGAGAACACCCCAGAAGTGCTTCGAGTCAGCAACGAAGCCTTGCCCGGTGGGATGATCGTCGAATTCGGCCTTCGCTTCTCCGTCGAAATGGAATTCCGGTACGCCAAGGGAAGGCAGCAGCACCAGGTTCACGAATGCGAGGATCACTGCACCTGCGGCGCCAACGCCGGCGGCTTCTGTCGGTGTGGCAAAGCCGCCGAGGATTGAGCCCAATACACAGGTAATCAGGAATACCGGCGGCACAAATGACCGCGCCAGCATCAGGAAATACTGGCTTGTCGATTGCGGGCCCAGTTCGGCAGGCAGTTTCGGGGCGATCTCCGGCTTCAGGATCGAGGCGATGATGATGTAGACCACATACATGCCCGACAGCATGAAACCGGGAATGATGGCTGCGACAAACAGATTGCCGACAGATCGCGACAAGAGGTCTGCCATGATGACCAGCATGATGGAGGGCGGGATGAGGATGCCCAGTGTGCCCGATGCAGCGATGGTACCGGTTGAAAGGGTTGGCGCATAGCCGCGTTGCATCATGACCGGAAGCGCAAGAAGGCTCATCATCACGACGGAGGCGCCGATGATGCCGGTGGTGGCGGCAAGGATGGTGCCCATCAATGTAACGGCCAGTGCGAGGCCGCCGGGAACCCGGCGCAACAGCACTTGCAGGCAGTTCAACAGATCGCGCGCCACGCCGGATTTCTCCAGCATGGTTCCCATGAAGATGAACATGGGAATGGCGGTAAGGATGAGGTTTTCGGCAATGCCGCCGAAAATGCGCCCCGGCAAGGTGCCGAACTGGGCGATATCGAACAGCCAGGGATCAACGAAATAGGCGATGAAGCCGAAGATCAGTCCCAATCCGCCCAGAACGAAGGCGACGGGGTAACCGGAAAACAGAAGGATTGCCAGTGAGGCAAAGAGTAGTGCGGGAAGATAGGGGCCAAGCCATTCCATCAGTGTTCACTCCCGATCGTGAGGGAAACAAGATGGTCAGGCAGGACGCCGCGATAACCGGCTATGGCCTTGATCAGCTGCGAAATTGCAGCAATGCCCATCAGGATGAACATGACCACAAGGGCCGATTTCAATAACCAGATATTGGACAGGCCGATGACGGATTTTGAAACCTCGTGTTCCTGGAAACTTGCAAATGCGTAATGCGCCGTGAACCAGGTACCCAGCAGGGAATAGGTCAGCAGGAAGAAGAGAATGCCGATGATCTCCAGCAGATACTTGTTTCTGGTCGAGAAGCGCTCGCGAACCAGATCGATGCGGACATGGGCCTGTTTGATATAGGCATAGCCCAGCAAAAGTGAAAACAGGAAGGTATGCAGCCAGTACTCGGATTCCTGAAGCTGCGTGGAATTCATTCCAAATGGTTTTGGAACACCCAGATAACGGGTCACCACGTCATAACATACGACGATCATCAACAAGAAGCCGCACCAGGCTCCGATCCGGGCAAAGAAACCCAGAATTCGGTCCAGCACAGCGCTTACCGCTAGTAGCGATTGCATGCAAATCCTCCCCTTCAATTCACTCCCGCCGAAACCGTCCTCTCGTATTTCGGCACATCAAAAAATACCCCGGCACCGAGGTGCCGGGGGTCAGGGCAATGTTCTTCACGCCCTATTTGAGGTAGCCGAGTTCACCCCAGCGCTTGTATTCGGCGCGGAAGGCTTGCAGAGAATCCCATGCCTGCTTGAAGGAGGCGTCAGCAGCGGCCTGCTCGGCGGCAACCTCGTTCCAGGTCGACTCGAACACATCGAGGATTTCCTGTGGCCAGCGATGGATGGTCACTCCCTTCGATTCCAGTTCCGCCAGCGCCTTGCCCTGGATCGCTTCACCCTCGGCCATGCCCATTGCGAAGTTCGAGCGGCAAACCTGGGTTACGAGAGCTTGCTGCTGTTCGTTCATGGCGTCCCATTTTGCCTTGTTGAACATCAGCTCGAAGGTGGTGGACTGCTGGTGCCAGCCGGGGAAGTAATAATGCTTGGCAACCTGGTAGAAACCGAGATTGAGGTCGAT
>JAGRLM010000230.1:2565-4504 GCA_020441795.1 Nitratireductor sp. | reverse complement strand
TCGAGCGAGGTGATTTCCTCGCGGAACCAGCCCGAGGCTTCAGGAGCGATAACACCGCAGATGAGCGAGTGGATGTTATGCTTGTGGTAGATTTCCTGCATCATGGCTTCGCCGCCGCCGTAAAACAGCCATGCGGCGTATTCCGGTCCTGGAGGCCCGAATGGTACGGCCGAGAACAGCGCCAGCGCCGGTTCCTTGCCCTGCCAGTAGCCTGGTGTGGACCAGCCGGCATCAAGAGCGCCGGACTTCAGCGCATCAAACACCTCAAGTGCCGGCACAAGCGCGCCGGGTTCAAAGAATTTCAGCTGAATATCGCCGCCCGAAGCAGCATTTATGTTGGTTTCCAGCGCCTTGCCCAAGGTGCCGAGCTGTGTAAGGCTTGATGGATAAGTGGAACCCATTTTCAGGCGTACCGGTTCTGCCATTGCTGACAATGCGGTTGCAGCAAGGCAAGCCCCGGCGATTGCCGCCGTGATCAGTTTTTTCATGTTTTTCTCCTCCAACTTGACAAAATCGATTGTGGCCGGAAAACCGGACACTGGCAATGCTCTTGTCATATTTTGCATGAAATAATGTATGCATTAAAATTTTTACTGTCAATCGAGCCTCAAGCCCCTGCCTGGTTTTTGCCGACCATCGGCATTGCGGGCCAATTTGGCCAAAGTGTTGCTACGCTGTTGCAGGGCTGCGCGTGATCGGCTACGCATTGATTTCAACCGATTTAATCCGGGCAAATGATGACATCTTCCAAACCATCCAATCTGTACCGACCGCAACCTCGTTCCAACAACCCGGAAGCAATTGCGGCTGAAATCATTGAGCGGCTGACCTACCGGATCGGCAAGGATCCAACGGTTGCCAAGCCGCATGACTGGCTGACGGCAACGATACTTGTGATTCGTGATCGTGCGATCGACCGCTGGATGGACAGCACTCGCGACACCTATGCCAATTCGAAGAAGCGGGTCTACTACCTGTCGCTGGAATTCCTGATCGGCAGGTTGATGCGTGACACGCTCAACAATCTGCAAATTCGCCAGCCGGTAGAGGAAGCACTGAAGCTGCTGGATGTCGACCTTGACCTGATTGCGGAACTGGAGCCGGACGCTGCGCTTGGCAATGGCGGCCTTGGTCGGCTCGCAGCCTGTTTCATGGAGAGCATGGCGTCAATCGATATCCCGGCCTATGGCTATGGCATTCGCTATGTCAACGGGATGTTCCGCCAGGAAATCTCGGATGGCTGGCAGGTCGAATTGCCGGAAACCTGGCTGGTCCATGGAAATCCGTGGGAATTCGAGCGGCGGGAAAGCTCTTACGAGGTCGGGTTTGGCGGTATCGTGGAAACTGTCGGCGAGCGCGAAACCGGCGAGCCGATGCTGCGCTGGAAGCCGCAGGAGCATGTCATGGCCGTGGCCTATGACACTCCGGTTGTTGGATGGCGCGCAAAGCGGGTCAACACATTGCGGTTGTGGAAAGCGCTGCCCGTCGATCCGATCCTGCTCGATGCGTTCAATGCAGGCGATCATATCGGCGCATTGAAGGAGAGCAACAAGGCGGCGACCATTACCCGCGTGTTGTATCCGGCAGATTCGACCCCCGCAGGGCAGGAATTGCGGTTGCGCCAGGAATATTTCTTCTCCTCCGCATCCCTTCAGGACATCTTGCGCCGGCACATCCAGCAATATGGCGATCTGGCGTCACTGCCGGACAAGGTTGCCATACAGCTCAATGATACACATCCGGCGATTTCGGTAGCCGAACTGGTGCGCCTGCTGATGGATCAGCACGGATATGATCTTGCCAATGCGTGGGAACTGACCAAACGAACGGTGGCCTATACCAATCACACCTTGTTGCCGGAGGCGCTTGAAAGCTGGCCAGTGCCGCTGATGGAGCGGTTGTTGCCGCGCCACATGCAGATCATCTATGCAATCAACGG
>JAGRLM010000230.1:0-2492 GCA_020441795.1 Nitratireductor sp. | reverse complement strand
CGCCGGGTGCGGATGGGCAATCTGGCCTTTGCCGGGTCGCATTCGATCAATGGCGTTTCGGCATTGCATACCGAATTGATGAAGCAGACGGTATTTGCCGATCTCAACCGGGCATTTCCCGGACGCATCAACAACAAGACAAATGGTGTCACGCCACGGCGCTGGCTGATGGAGTGCAATCCGGACCTGTTTTCGCTGGTGCGCGATGCCGTAGGCGACAAGGTTGCCGACGATTTCTCGGCTATTGCGGCGCTTGACGATTTCGCTACCGACAGCAACTTCCAGGAACGGTTTGCGGCAGTGAAGCGGGCCAACAAGGTGCGGCTTGCCCAACTGGTTCACGAGCGCCTGGGAATTCGCATTGATCCGTCTGCACTGTTCGATATCCACATCAAGCGCATCCACGAATACAAGCGGCAATTGCTGAATATTGTCGAAGCCGTGGCACTTTATGACCAGATCCGTTCGCATCCGGAGAAGGACTGGACGCCAAGGGTTAAATTGTTCGGTGGCAAGGCAGCGCCGAGCTATCACAACGCCAAGTTGATCATCAAGCTCGCCAATGATGTGGCTCGGGTCATCAATCACGATCCTGTCACGGGCGGATTGCTGAAAGTGGTTTTCCTGCCAAACTACAATGTCAGCCTTGCCGAGGTGATGATCCCGGCTGCCGATCTTTCAGAGCAGATTTCGACGGCAGGCATGGAGGCTTCGGGCACCGGCAACATGAAATTCGCGATGAATGGTGCCCTGACGATTGGGACACTTGATGGCGCGAATGTCGAAATGCAGGAGCATGTCGGGCCAGACAACATCGTGATCTTCGGCCTTACTGCGGAAGAGGTGCAGGGCAGGCGCGCCAATGGCTACGATCCGCGCGAGGTGATCGAGAATTCACCGGAATTGGCCCAGGCGCTCAATGCGATTGCTTCCGGCGTGTTCTCGCCCGAGGAGCCGGGCCGCTATGCTGGTCTGATTGACGGAATTCGCAGCCATGACTGGTTCATGGTGGCGGCGGATTTCGATTCCTATGCCGCTGCCCAGCGCAGGGTGGACCAAATCTGGCGCAATTCTGCGCAATGGCAGGAAATGGCAATCCACAATGTCGCGCGCATGCACTGGTTCTCCTCCGACAGGACAATTGGCGAATATGCGAATGACATTTGGGGTTTGGAAGGTTTTGGTTCATGATGCCTGACAAGCGGGGGAGAAATCGCAGGCCATGAAAAAAGCCCGAGACAATAATGGCGCGGAAGCGGCGCTCACAAGCGAAGCTGACATCCGGGCAATTGTTTCAGGCAATCATGGCGATCCGTTTTCCCTGCTTGGCGTTCATGAAAACGCAGGCAAGCTGATTGCGCGGGCATTCGTTGCCGGTGCTGAACATCTCGAAGCATTGACGTTGAAGGGCAAATCCTGTGGCAAGCTTGTTCGCAGGCATGATGCCGGGTTCTTCGAGGGCCAACTCACAATTCGCAAACGCCAGCCGGTTCGCTATCGCTGCAGCAATGGCGGTGGCGAATGGATGGTGGCAGACACTTATTCCTTTGCTCCCGTGCTTGGACCGATGGATGACTATTACATTGGCGAAGGCCGCCATTTGCGGTTGTTCGACAAACTGGGCGCACATCCGATACATCATGAAGGCATTGACGGTGTGCATTTTGCCGTCTGGGCACCCAATGCTTCTCGTGTGTCGGTTGTTGGTGATTTCAACGACTGGGACGGTCGCCGCCATGTCATGCGGCTGCGACGCGATACGGGTATCTGGGAGATATTCGTCCCCGAAATCGGTGTTTGGCGGCACTACAAATACGAGATCATCGACCATTCGGGCAATCCGCTGCCGCTGAAGGCCGATCCTTTCGCATTCCAGTCGGAATTGCGCCCGGAAACAGCCTCCATTGTCGCGCCGCCGATGTCGCATCAATGGGGCGACCAGGCGCATCGCGATTTCTGGGCAAATGCCGATCATCGTCGCCAGCCGGTTTCAATCTATGAAGTGCATGCCGGTTCCTGGCGCAAGAACGGCAATGGCGATTTCCTGACCTGGGACGAACTGGCAGACCAGTTGATCCCTTATGTCAATGACATGGGCTTTACCCATATCGAATTCCTGCCCATCTCCGAATATCCCTATGATCCGTCGTGGGGCTACCAGACGACGGGGCTCTACGCGCCGACTGCACGGTTTGGCGACCGTGAGGGATTTGCCCGATTTGTCGATGGTGCGCATCGCGCGGGAATTGGCGTCATTCTCGACTGGGTGCCTGCGCATTTCCCGACCGATGCGCATGGCCTCGCGATGTTCGACGGCACCGCCCTGTACGAGCATGCCGATCCGCGAAAGGGCTTCCATCCGGACTGGAATACCGCGATCTACAATTTTGGCCGCCGCGAGGTGAAATCCCTCCTCATCAACAATGCATTATTCTGGGCGGAAATGTTCCATGTCGACGGGCTGCGAGTCGATGCCGTCGCCTCCATGCTCT
>JAGRLM010000229.1 GCA_020441795.1 Nitratireductor sp. | reverse complement strand
TCTGCTTGCCTTCCTTTTTCTGGTCGGCGGCACCTTCAAGGCGCGCAATGATGTGATCGGGAATGTGAACGCCCGGTACGTTGGAGCGCATCCATTTGGCTGTGCGGGCGGAAGCCAGTGGCCCGACGCCACAAAGAATGTAGCACTGCTCATGCAAGCCCATGTCGCGAACGCGCTTCATGTATTCGACAAACATCGGCACGTCATAGCAATACTGGCTCTGGACGAACTGTGCGCCGGCCTCGATCTTCTTCTTCAGGCGCATCGGCCGGAAATCATAAGGCGGTGCGAATGGATTGATCGCTGCACCCAGAAACACATGGGGCGGTGTGGTGATCTTGCGGCCCGAAAGGAATTTCGATTCGTCGCGCATCGTGCGGGCCGTCTCCAGCAGCGACATGCAGTCGAGGTCGAAGACCGGCTTTGCACCGGGCTGGTCGCCGCACTGCACGCCATCACCCGTCAGGCACAATATGTTCTGCACACCCATGGCGGACGCGCCCAGAATGTCACCCTGGATGGCGATGCGGTTCTTGTCGCGGCAGGCAATTTGCAGGATCGGCGCATAGCCCATTCGGGTCAGGAGTGCGCAGATGCCAACGGACGACATGTGGCAATTGGCACCTGACGCATCAACGGCGTTGATGCCGTCTACCCAGCCCTCGAAGATCGCTGCGCGCTCATAAACTTCCTGCGGGTCGGCGCTGTCGGGCGGATTGAGTTCGGTCGTGACGGCAAATTCACCGCGACGCAGCACGCGTTCCAGCCGTCCGCGAGAGGAATGGCCCGGCAGCGGCTCGAGCGGAGCAGATGGATCTGCCGGATTGGTGTCGGTAATGCTCATGCCTTTTCTCCTGCTTCGCCAGCGGCTCTTTCCCTCTCGGAGGCAGCATTGGCGGTAACGCGCAGCCAGGCGGAGGTCTCCCGGATCGACTGGTCGACCGGCTTTTGCACCTTCAGGATTGCCGCATTGTCCCGCATGTTTTGCGAACCCTTCCACGCCTGCACCCAGACACAGGGCATGTCCGGTTCAACCTCGCAATTACCATTGGCACGCACGCCGCCGCAGGGGCCGTTGCGCAACTGCTTGGGGCAATTCATCGGGCAGGACATGCCGGTCGAGGAAAGTATGCACTGTCCGCACATGCGGCAGTCGAACATCAGCCCCTTGACGCGCCGCTCGACAAATTTGACCGGCGCTTCGGCGCGGCCATAGCCGATGCTTCTCCACAAGGGATGCAACATCAGGAAGAAATTGGCGAAACGCGCATAGAACCATTCGAGAAGCCGTGAATTGCGAACCGACCACAAGCGGATCGTGTAGCTCTTCTGCTGGCGACGGGTCGCGGAAACATAAGCGGGCTTGTAGTCGGATTTCGGCTTGGCCTGGGCCACTTTCATGGCCTGGGTGAGAACCGGTTTTTCGTCGCTCATTGTGACTGTTCCTGTTTCGAGAATGCGCGCTCAGGCAGATTGGCGGCCGTCTGCCTTGACGAGTGCCACCAGCGTGTCTTGCGGAAAAGCGGCTTCGATGCTTGCCATCGCCTTGTCGGCCTCGGCCTCGAGGTCGTCGCCAACCTCGACCGGCTCGCTACGCCGCCATTCCGCGAGATAGGCGTCGGTGTCGGCTGCGCCAACCCGCATCGCGCACATGTCGATGGCTTCGGTAAAGCGCAACGGCAGTTCGCGTTTTGCAGCCTTGCGGCCTGCCTTGACGATGACTTGCGCGGGGATATCGCGCCAGTAAACGACAGTAAGTTGCGCCATGTTCGTGGCCTCCGCCTGATTTCCATCCTGATGGGATCGCCTGGGCCAATTGCTCCCAGTGTTGCAGCGACATTGTTTGAAACGCGACCCCGCCGCTACGCCGCCCGCGACGCGCATTCAGATAAAAACGACCACGATGATTTTGGTGCTATCGTTGTCAGCTTGCCGGATAGTTGATGAAGACGCTGCTTTGGAAGGAAAGCACCAATTCATCATCAAGGGTGTGGCCCTGCTGCAGGCCGGTGGCGACATACCATCCGGGTCTGGAAGCGGATGCCCGGCAGGTCAGGGTCTGGCTTGAAAACACGATGGTTTCACCGGCGAATACGGGGCGCGGCCACCGAAGTTTTTCAAAGCCCGGGGAGGGGCCAAATGCATAGGCAGGATTGCCAGCCTCGACCCAGTCGCGAATGGCAACAGCTGAATGGTCGCGCTGCTTGCGCATCCATACCGAGGCCGTATGCCAGCCAGAGGCACAAAGCGCTCCAAATGCCGATTCTCGAGCGAGTTCGGCATCAAGGTGGAAGGGTTGGGGATCAAATTTGCGGGCGAAGCTGATGATCTCATCTGCTTCGAACTGGTGCTCGCCCAGCGTGACCGCGTGTCCGGTCTCAAAAAACGGAGGCAGTTTCATGATGGCGCTCCGGTTTCGCGGATATCGATCATGGCAATGCTTTCGATGGTTATCACGCGATTGCCGGACTGGTTAGAAAGCTCTGCCATGAATGCAATCAGTCCCATGTCGGGACGGGAGGCGGATATTCTTGCAGAAACCACGGTTACTGTTCCGCTCAGTGTGTCTCCGGCACCGACCGGAGCAAGCCATTTGCATTGCGAAACGCCCGGCGACCCCCTGCTTGCCGTATTCAACACGAAGGCATCGCATTGCATCCGCATGGCAATGCAGCAGGTATGCCAACCAGAGGCGGATAGGTGTCCCAGCATAGAATTGCGACCGCCTTCCTCGCTGAGATGGAAGGGGGCAGGGTCAAATTCGGTAGCAAATTCAATGATTTCGTCAGCGGAAATGGTTCTGGCGTCCAATGTGATCACGTCGCCGACCCGAAAGTCTTCGTAGTATTTGAGACCTGCAACCGACACGCGACCTCCACAATCATGGCGAGCAACCCTGTAGAGGCAGGCTTTCCCATTTGAGCAGAAACGTCAATCCGGCCAGCGAAATTTCGCTTCCATTCCTCGCTGACCGTGGCGTTTTGGCTACGCCAGGACAGGAAAAAACAAGGAAAACAGGGATGGTTAACCAAAAGTAAACATAGCTTGCCGCGAGAGGTTGGGATTTTAACCTTGCTGGTGTAGGTTGCAACTGCCGGAAAGGATCGAGGGAACAATAGTCCGCCGGTGCAGGAGAGGTCATGATGGGATTCGGCAGGGTTGGACCGCTGGTTTCAGTGGTGCTGGCTGTCATGTTGGTGGCAAGTGGATGCGCGGAACGCCCGAAAGAGGCGCCGGCAATCCGTACCATTTTGCCCATGGAAGCGGTTGACCCGACCATCACCGCCGAGCAGGCCCTTGCAGCGATTTCCGATACAGCTCCAGCGGAAGATGACGGCATTCACACCGTATTGGCGCTATCAGCCGGCGGGGCGGATGGAGCCTATGGTGCAGGTGTCTTGACGGGTTGGACCAGATCGGGAACGCGCCCAAAATTCGATGTGGTGACGGGGGTTTCAACCGGGGCGCTGATGGCGGTTCTGGCCTTTCTCGGACCTGAATATGACGGCGAACTCGAACGTTTCTACACGACAACAAGCAATGAAAAGATTTTCCGCAAGAAGGGCCTTGGCGGCCTGTTTGGCGACTCGCTCCTCGACAACGGGCCATTGCAGGGACAGATCGAGGCTTTCATTACCGATGATATCCTGAAAAAGATTGCAATCGAACACGACAAGGGGCGCAGGCTGTACATCGCAACCACCAATCTGGATGCCGGCGAACTGGTCATCTGGGACATGGGCGACATCGCCAATGGTGGTCGAACCGACAGTCGCCAGCATTTCCAGAAAGTGCTGAGGGCCTCTGCCGCAGTCCCTGCCTATTTCTCGCCGGTCTATATCAAGCCGCAGCGCGGTATCCAGTTGCGACAGGCGCATGTCGATGGCGGGGTGAAGGCGCCGATCCTGGTTTCCGGCTTTATGTTCCCGCAAAACAAGATGCCAAAAGAGCTGTTCATGGTGGTCAATGGCAATACCATGCGCCACAATGCGTCTGCGCCGGTCAAGGGCACGGTGATGGATATCGCCAAGAAGACCATCGTGGAACTGATGCGCGAATTGCAGGATGACACGATCTATCGTGATTTCGTGATTGCCCGCAATGTAGGCGCGACTTTCCGGCTGACGGCAATCCCGGACAGCATCCCCATGGCGCAGGATAGTCTCAACTTCGACAATGAGCGCATGCGCAGGCTCTATCAGGCAGGCGTCGTCGAGGGACTCAAGGGGCCGCAAGGCTGGTTGAGCGAGCCTCCAGGCGTCAGTCGCTACGAGCGGCTGGTGGCTGCAAAATAGGTCGCCTTAGCTTCACCGTTTCAACAGGTCGGGAATTTCTGCCACGGTACTGATCCGGCGATAGCGTCCATGCGCGACGGGTTCTTCGGCATGGTCCAGCACCCAATTGTGATCAGATGGCACGTGCAGTGCCCAGCTTCCGGCTTCAAGCGCTGGAAGAATGTCGGATTTCAGCGAGTTTCCCACCATCAGCGACCTGTCCGGCCCCTGGCCGTGGCGCGTGAAAACGCGCTGATAGGTATCGGCGAGCTTCTCGCTCACAATTTCCACGGCGTCGAAGTGGTGATCGAGGCCGGATGCGGCGAGCTTGCGCTCCTGGTCGAGCAATTCGCCCTTGGTAATGACAATGAGCCGGTAATTGCCTTTCAGTGCCGCGAGTGTTTCCTCAATGGCGGGCAGGCACTCAATGGGATGGGCAAGGAGATCACGCCCCGCATCGAGGATTTCCGAAATCAACGAGGCCGGAGCCTTGCCGTTGGTGACCTCGATTGCTGTTTCAATCATTGAAAGGGTGAAGCCCTTCACGCCATAGCCGTAGTGACCAATATTGCGCCGCTCGGCAGCAAGCAGTCTCTCGGAAAGGGTTTCAGCCTCACAAAAGGGTGAAAGCACCTCGGCAAATCGCTCCTGCGTGAACTGATAATGGCGCTCATGATGCCAGAGAGTGTCGTCTGCATCGAAGCCAATGGTTGTTATATCTTTCATTTTATTCGATTTTTCCTAAAGGTGTGTATTTGGTGTGCGTGAATGCACATCTGTTCCGCTTACTGCAGGTTATCTGTTGGTCATGGGAACGGGCAATAACGCCTACCCATAAAACGAAACGAACCAAACCAACGGAGATAGAACCATGAAGAACTTTCGCAACAAGGCAATCGCAGCTCTGGCTGCTGTCGCAATTATCGGTACAGGCGCATTTGCTGCTCCAACCGAAGCCCATGCCGGCAAGCGTGACATCGCCAAGGCATTGATCGGCGGTCTGGTGGTAGGTGCCATTATCGGTGCCACAGCCAACAACAACCAGCCGCGGGTCGTTGTCCAGGACAATGGGCCGGACTTCCGCGGTCAGCGTCCGCGCCGTGGCAACAACTTCAACCATGGCGGCCAGTTTTCCGGCAACGGCTTCAATGCCCGTCCAGTGCAGCAGACTACTTTCGTCAATGTACGCCCGCAGCGCTGCTTTACCCGTGAAGAAGTGACCGTTGACCAGTGGGGCAACCGCGCTTCCTCGATCAGCCAGGTCTGCAACTAAGCAACCTCGCTCCCCCGCCGGCAGAACCGGCGCCTTCCAAAAGCCCCCGTTTGCACCAGCAAGCGGGGCTTTTGCTTTCAGCGGGCAATATTGCCGATTGCGCTTGCAAGGTCACCATAGCCGGTCCTGACCCGTTCATAGCGAAGGCCAAGTTTTGCTGCGGCAGCCTTGGCGCGCGCGTCGAGATCGGGATCGTCGGACTGGGCGAGGTAGACGAGTTTCTCGTAATTACCGAAATACATGTCGCGCAATTCGGGATGGCGGTCGAGGCCGAGCGGGCGGGTGACGAAGGCGTCGAACTGGCGGGCAAGAAAGTCGGTCAGGAAGAAGGCGCGCATGGTGTCGTCGCCCAACGCCTCGAATTCGGCATTGCCGAGGAAGAAGGAATAGCAATGCGGCCCCTCGATGCGGGCAACGCCATGGCGCTTGCAGACCGTGTCGAGCAAGCCGCCGGTGCCGCAATCGGCGTAGGCGATGAAGATGCGCTCGATGCCTGCGGTGCGTGCCTCGAGGATTTCCCGCTCCACTTCGGGCGCAATTTTTTCAGGATGATTGTGCAGGATCGCGGGAAGGCAGGTGAGTTCTACATGCTGCAAATCGTTGGCGGCAAGCACGGCGATTGTCTCGCGCGCTATCGCCCCGCAGGCGATGATGCGGATGCGTTCCGGCTGGTGTTGTTGGTCGTCTTGCGCGTGCATGTCTTGAATCAACCTGCTGTCATCGTAATTCAAGGTTGGGCCGGAAGCACCTGAAATGCAAATCGGAAACCGTCCTTGTCGGGCGCTTGTGCGACATTGTCGACACGCAATTGCATTGCCGCAGCTTGCAGGATGGTTTCGTCTCGAACATTGTGGAGGCGGAGGATTTCATGACGGGCGATAATCACGAAAGGCAGGGCAAGCGTGTGCTGTTGTTCGGGGCGAGCGGCACGATAGGCCGCGCCACCGCGCAGGCATTGGTGCAACGAGGACATGATGTGCGATGCCTGTTGCGCGCGGTTGGCAATCGCGGGCTTGAAGATTTGCCAGGCATCGAACTACGCGAAGGCGATGTCTGCAATCCGCAAACCCTTCGCGATATCGCTTTCGAGGGGGAGGGGTTTGATGCTGTCGTGTCGTGCCTCGCCTCGCGCAATGGCACGCCGCAGGATGCCTGGGCGGTGGACTACCGGGCGCATGGGGAGATCCTGAATTGTGCCCGGCAAATGGGCGTCAACCGGTTTGTCCTGTTGTCGGCGATCTGCGTGCAAAAGCCCCTGCTGGCGTTTCAGCATGCCAAGCTCGCTTTCGAGGCAGAACTGCAGGAAAGCGGTCTTCGCTGGTCAATCGTGCGGCCAACGGCATTTTTCAAATCGCTGTCCGGGCAGGCGCGGCGTTTGCGGGCGGGAAAACCGTTTCTGGTTTTTGGTGATGGGCAATTGACCGCCTGCAAGCCGATCTCCGATCGCGACACGGCAAACTATCTGGCGGATTGCCTTGAGGACGAAGCACTGCAAGATGCGATATTGCCGATTGGGGGGCCGGGCGATGCAATCACGCCGCTGGAACAGGGTGAGATGATGTTTGCCGCCTTTGGCCTGAAGCCGCGCTTCCGACATGTGCCGGTTGGCATGCTGGATGCGATCATTGGCGGGTTGTCGCTGGCCGGGCGCGTTTCCAGCGGTGCTGCAGCCAAGGCAGAGCTTGCCCGTATTGGCCGATATTATGCAACGGAGTCGATGCTGGTTCTTGACCCGGCCACCGGACGCTATGATGCGGCGGCGACGCCATCCTACGGCAAAGACAGTCTTGGCGACCATTATGCCAGACTGGCCAGCGGCGAGACCGGGGCACACCTGCGGGACCATTCGGTGTTCTGAAAGAAAAAGGCGGCCCGATGGACCGCCTTTCGCAATTCGCATTAACCTGTGTCAGCGCTGGTTGTGACGGCGCGCGACATATTCCTTGGCGGTTTCCACGGCGACCGCCGCATCGCGGCAATAGGCATCTGCGCCAACCGCCTTGCCGAATTCCTCGTTGA
>JAGRLM010000228.1 GCA_020441795.1 Nitratireductor sp. | reverse complement strand
GATCCATCCTTCGATGCCCAGGTTTCCATCAATCCGCCAAAGCATACAATGCCGCCATGCGTCGGCCTTATCCAGTAGGCCTGCCGCGGCAGTTTCTTGTCTGCCGGACGATGCCATTCGTAAAAACCGGAAGCCGGTATCAGCGTGCGGCGATGGCGCATGGCATTGCGAAACGAGGGTTTGGTTGCAGCGGTTTCCGAGCGCGCATTGAGCAGGAGCGTGAAATCGGCCGGGTCCTTCACCCAGGATGGCACCAGTCCCCAGCGGACCAGAACCCCTTCCCGCTTGCCGGATGGTCCGTCCGTTACCATCAATACGGGTTGTGTCGGCGCTATATTGTAGCGTGGTGGAAAGGCTTCCAGCTCGTCAAGCTCAAGGAGGTCCGCAACCTCTTGCGGGCTTGCCGTCAATGAAAACCTGCCGCACATATGCGTGAACCCTTGCTGCCACGAAGCCATTCAACCTGGCAGACAACTTAATGATCGGAACGGATCGCGTCCATGACATTTCCCAGAACCGGAGTTTCCGTCGCCCTTTTTCGCGATGAAACGGTCTTGCTGGTCAAGCGTGGCAAGGAACCGTTCAAGGGCTTCTGGTCCCTGCCTGGTGGAAGCCAGGAACCGGGGGAAACGCTTCTCGAAGCCGCCTTTCGTGAACTTGCGGAAGAGACCGGCTTTCAACCATCAGCGCTTGAGTTTGTCGAGATTTTCGAACCAATCCGCCGGGATGGAAATGGCGGAGTGCTGGCGCATTTCGTCCTTGCGGTTCATGCAGGGCATTCGCCCGATGGCGAGGCTGTCGCGGGGGATGATGCCGTGGCGGCGCAATTTCACCCGATTGAGGCCATTGCCAGTCTCGAAACCACGCCGCATTGCGCTGCAATCGTCGGGCGATGCCGCGCTGCCTTGAAGCCGGGCTGACACGGCGAAACAGGCCCGAGGCCAGTTGATTGGTTACTCTTGCGCCGCAAGCCGGGAACACTATAGTGCCGCAACCAATCGGAAGCTTGAAATGTACCCTGCCGGCAAGATGTCAAAACTGTCCCTGATCGCTATTGCCGCGGCAATGTCGCTATGTGCAGCGACGTCGAACGCCCATGCCCAGGCTGTCATAAAGGTTGACCCCTCAACCAAGGAAAAACCGGAAGAGGCACCGGTCGACAAGCCCGAAATCCGCAGCCTGCCGCCTGCCTATGACGAGACGATGATGCGGCTGGCCGAAATTCTGGGAGCATTGCACTACCTGCGCGAATTGTGCGGGGCCAAGGAAGGCACGCTCTGGCGCGACGAGATGCAACAGCTTATCGAAAAGGAAGAGCCGGACGAAACGCGGAAGGCCAAGCTGATCTCGCGCTTTAATCGCGGATTTCGCAGCTATCAGGAAATACACCGGGAATGCACCGATACAGCTGCGGAAGCGGCCAACAGATTTCTGCGCCAGGCGACACATCTGGCCGCCGAAATACCGGGTCGCTACGGGCAGTGAATTAATTTGCCGACGGCCCCGGTCTGTTAACCAATTTACAAGGATTAATACAACTGCGCGCCAAAAAGGTCTATGGAAGTGCTGGTCTGGAAGGCAGTAAGGAAGGCGTGGTCGGGAAATGATTGAATCAGACGAAAGGCAGGAACTGGCGCGGCTGATCCGTGAGGAAAAGCAGCTTGTGGCACGTGACCTGCTGGCGAGCGCCTGGGATGAGGGGATCGAGGCGGGGATCGAACCTGAAATCCTTGCCGACGCGATTGTTTGTGCTGCCATTGAAGAGCTGGTTGCCCATAGCGGACAGTCATGGTCCGCAAAGCTGGTGGAAAAACTGGTGACCATGGAAAACGAAGGCCGCTTCACCACCATACGAACATTGCAATAGGCCAGCGACCACAGGCTTGAACGCCATTGTTACCGATTGCATGGCCATGGGTGCTTCCCTGCAAGGGTGACACGTCGTAGTATCGCGCCATGGAAAATTCCGTGACCCGCTCCGCTTCTGCCGCCAGATCCAGTTTCATGGTCATGCTTTTGCTGGCCATCACTATGCTGTTGATGCCGCCATTGACGGGAGCCAGTTGGGCACAGGAAACCGCGCCGGAAACTCCGCCTGCCGCCACAACCGGTGAGGATGATGCTCCACAAACAGAGCCTGATGACGGTGATACAACCCTGCCGGGGCATTCGCTCAGCGAACAGTTTCGGTCCCGCAAGGCGGAAGCCGAAATTCCCGAAATCCAGACCGATTTGTCGAAATTGCCATTTCCGGTTCGCAAAATGCGCGAATTGCTGCTGGAAGCCGCGCGAAGTGGCGATATCGAAAAATTGCGACCCTATATCGGCGAGGGCAACGACAAGACCATTCTTTCCTTTGGCGGACTGGAACAGGACCCGATCGAATTCCTCAAGGATGCGTCAGGCGACGGCAAGGGCTATGAAATCCTGGCGATCCTGATCGATCTTCTCGAAACAGGGTTTGTCAGGGTCGAGCCGGACAGCGAAAACGAATTGTATGTGTGGCCCTATTTCTTTGCGCTGCCCATCGAAAAACTCACCCCTGCGCAAAGCGTCGAGATGTACCGCGTGCTGACCTATGGCGATTACGAGGAGATGAAGGACTTCGGCGCCTATGTGTTCTACCGGGTTGGAATTACACCTCAGGGCCGCTGGCGCTTTTTCGTGGCAGGCGATTGAGCCTCGCCATCCCTTGCACTTGCCCGTCAGACGCCCTAACTCCGGACTACTGACCCAGCACATCAAAACTCCAACCCGGCCAATCCATGAACCATGTTTCTTTTGCAGCTCTGACCGACCGCGTTCTGGTGCGGGTATCGGGTCATGATGCAGCGCATTTTCTGCAAGGGCTTGTGACTTGCGATGTCGAGCATCTGCAAGCAGGGCAAGCTGCCTTCGGTGCCCTGCTCAGCCCGCAAGGCAAGGTGCTTTTCGACTTCTTTGTCATTGGTTCGATCGAGGGCTTTCTGATCGATATCGCCGCCTCGCTCGAGGAAGACTTCATCCGTCGGCTGACCTTCTACAAGCTGCGTGCCAAGGTGGAGATCGGCCCCATGGACAAGCGGACTTCGGTTCATGCCGCATGGGGCGGAGATCCCGGTATCGTTGACGGGATTTGTGTGAACGATCCGCGCCTGCATGCCATGGGGCAACGACTTTATTGTCGGCACAGCCCTGAAGGTGAAACGGGCAATTATCACGCGCACCGCATTGCAATCGGCATGCCGCAAGGCGGGCAGGATTATGTCTATGGCGATGTTTTCCCCCATGAAGTGCTGATGGACCAGTTTGGAGGCGTGGATTTCGCCAAGGGCTGCTATGTCGGCCAGGAAGTGGTCTCGCGCATGCAGCATCGCGGCACGGCTCGAAGCCGGATCATCAAGGTATCGGCCGACGCGCCTTTGCCATCCTTCAGCACCGATATTCTTGCAGGTGGCAAAACAGCAGGAACGATGGGCTCTTCGCATGGGAAGACCGGCCTTGCCATGGTGCGGCTTGACCGGGTCGCCAAGGCAATGGCGCAGGGCGAAATGGTGACAGCGGGCAGCCTTGCCATCACGCCGCAACTTCAGGACTGGGTGAAATTCACCTGGCCGCAGCAGGAAGACTGAACCGTGGCGAAGGCAATTGGCGCACGGGCATGGCAGCGAATGCTGTCGGGACGCAGGCTTGACCTGACCGACCCGTCACCGGTTGACGTGGAAATATCAGATATTGCCCACGGGCTTGCCCGTGTCGCGCGCTGGAACGGCCAGACACATGGCGACCATGCCTATTCGGTGGCCCAACATTCGTGTCTTGTGCTCGACATTATCGACACAATTGCGCCGAAAGCGACCACGCCAAAGCGGATGATGGCGTTGCTTCACGATGCGCCGGAATTCGTGGTCGGAGACCTGATCTCGCCATTCAAGGCAGTGATTGGTGGTGAATACAAGGCGCTGGAGCAGCGACTGCTGACGGCTGTGCATCTGCGCTATGGCCTGCCAGCCGAAACGCCAGTATTGTGGAAAAAGACAATCAAGCGGGCAGATACGATTGCGGCCTTTTTCGAGGCGACCCGTTTGGCCGGATTCAGCGAGACGGAAGCACGCAAATATTTCGGCAAACCCGAACAATACCACCCGCCCGCA
>JAGRLM010000227.1 GCA_020441795.1 Nitratireductor sp. | reverse complement strand
GCTGTCACCCCGGCAGGTGGATCTTGAACTTGGCGCGAATTTCCTTGTCGAAAGCCGGATCAATGATCTGTTTGCGGGGAGCGCCAAGGATCTTGTTCTTGTGTGCGGTCGCCGCCTTCACCAGGTTTGGCTTACCCACTTCCGCCCATTCCTTGGGGCTGGTGCGGTCTGCAATGCGCGGGTAGATATATTCGGTCTGCATGAGCGAAAGAGTCTGGCCATGCCCCAGATAATGCCCCGGACCACCAAGACAGACCTGTTTCATGGTTTCAAGGCTGAGCGCATCCTCGGTCACGTCGATGCCGCGAATGCAGCGCTGGACCTGGCCGAGCATGTCGTCGCCCAGCACCAGAGATTCAAGACAGAAGCCGAGCAGCGAGGCGTGCATGCCCACCGCTTCATAGACGAGATTGAGGCCCGAAAGGCCCGCCATCACATTGGAAATCGCCTGCTCCCAGCCCGCCTGCATGTCAGGCATCTTGGCGTCGGCTATGCCTGCCGCCGCACCGCCCGGCAGATTGTAGAAATGGTGCATCTGCGCGCAGCCTGCCGTCAGCAGCGCCTGTTCACCCGAACCACCCGACATCGCACCCGAACGCAGATCGGAGACGAAAGGCCATGTGCCGAAAATCGCCGGATGCCCGGGCTTCATTGCATTGACATAGACGACACCGGCAAGGCACTCGGCAACGGCCTGAACGATTGCCGTGGCAATTGGCGCTGGTGCCGTTGCTCCTGCCTGGCCGGCGGACAACAGCAGCACCGGCATCCCGCCTTCGATGCAGGCCTCCATCACCTTGCAGGCTTCTGTGGCGAATTTCATCGGCGGCACAACGAAGCAGTTGGAATTGGAAATGAATGGCCGGGCCCGCCATTTTTCTTCCCCACCGGCTATCAGGTGGATCAGGTCAAATGCGCCCTGCATGAATTCCGGCTGGGTGAAGGATGTACCGACATGCTTGGAAGTGCCCGCGCAGCAGGCATAGATGGTATTCATGTCCATCTCGAAATTGTCGGCAATGTCACGACAAACCATCGGGCGCTGATAGAAATGGATATTGTCCATTTCCTCGACAATGCGCGCGGCATCGAAAAGGTCCTGAACCGTGGATTCGCGGTATTCGTTCTTTTCCACGTCCACGACATAGACGGCAGCTCCAGCCGTGCCGAAATAGACCTTCTTGCCCGAAACGTGGATGTCATGCTTGGGGTCACGCGCATGCAAGGTGATGTCGCGCGCCGCCACAGCCAGCATGTCCTCGACTAGCCCGCGCGGAATGCGTATGCGCCCGTCCTCACCCAGGATCGCACCCGCTTTGGTCAGGATTTCAACGCCCGACGGCGGCGCATCGGCAAATCCGATCTGTTCAAGCGCGTCGAGTGCCGCATGGTGAATGCGCAACACATCGGCATCGCTCAAGGGCTTGTATTGCCCGCCCTGCAGGCCGGGTCGGACCGGACGCAGGTTTTCAGCAAGCGGGGCGGAGCGCACGGCAACGCGTCCCGCGCGTCCGCCGCTGCGCCTGGCGCGGCCGGGATTGGTTTCTTCAACTGCCTGCAGTGGGGCGTCCGTCATGATGCGGCTCCGGTAATGCGCTGTCTTTTGGCTTCTCCAGCGCGCGTTTCAACGAAATTTCGAATTCGCGATGCAGCCTGTGCAAGCGTTTGCTCATCCTGGCACAGGGAAATTCGTACATGTCCGGCCGCCGCCCTACCGAATGCTTCGCCGGGCGTAACGGCAATCTTCTCGGCCTCCAGAAGGCTCCAGGCAAAATCCTCGCCACTCTCGAAGGTGTCGCTTACGTCCAGCATCACATAGATGCCGCCCTGCGAACCACGCACCTGCGCGCCACGAATGCCATCAAAGGCGCTAATCAGCGCCTTGCGTCGCGCATCATAGCGTTGGGTGAGTTCTTCCACTCCCCAGCCAGCCACAAGCGCTCTTGCAACAGCATGAGAGATGAAATCGCCGAGGCCATAGGTCAGGACGAGGTTGAGATTGACCAGATCATCGACAACCTGCTTCGGTCCGCGCATCCAGCCAACCCGCCAACCGGTCATGCCGTGGCTCTTGGACACCGAATTGACGACCAGCGTGCGCTCTTCCATGCCCGGCAATGCAAGCGGAGAAAGGTGCTGCTCGCCGCCGGTATGGGTCCAGTAGACTTCATCCGAAATCAGCCACAGATCATGATCGCGACAGAAGCCTGCTATCCCTTCAAGGGTTTCGCGGCTATAAACCGCGCCGGTCGGATTGTTCGGCGAGTTGATCAGAACTGCACGGGTCTCAGGCCTTTTTGCCGCTTCCAATGCAGCCCGCTTCGGCTGGAAGTCATCTTCGGCAAGCGCCTCCACAACATCAAAGCTGGCACAGGCGACACGGAATGTGCCGGGATAGGTCGCGTAATAGGGTCCCACAACAATTGCGTGGTCACCCGGATCAAGTGCTGCATGAACGGCGGCGAACAACGCCCCCTGCCCGCCGGGAGCAACGATGATCTGTTCCAGCGTGGTCGCAACACCCGTTGACCGCGTGGTAACGTCAGCCATGGCCTGGCGCAGCGAAGCAATCCCTTGCAGGTCGGTATAATGGTGATGGCCGGCGCGCAATTCCTCGACGCATGCCTCGACCGAAGCCTCCGGCGTTGGCCTGTCATGGTCACCGATTGACAACATGACAATGTCCTCGCCAGCCTCCTGTCGTGCCTTGGCAGTAAAATGCACCTCCCATCCGCTGGGATCATTGCCAAGAATGCCGGAAATCCGTTTTGAAATGGCAGGCATCACGACCTCAACCGCTCGTTCGCGGGATCCCACAGCGGACCATCCGCAACCACTGCCTTGCACCGCTCACCATAGATTTCCACCTCGACCGTCGTGCCGGGTGTTGCCAGGTCCAAGCGCAGCATGCCAAGCGCAATCGACTTGTCCACCCGATGGCCCCAACCACCGGACGTGGTTTCGCCCACCACCTTGCCATCGTGCCAGAGCGTCGACATGTAGGGCGCGTCGCACTCGCCAGCCTCGACAACCAGGGTGACGAACTGCTTCGTCACTCCTTGCTGCTTTTCGGCAAGGATTGCCGCCTTGCCCAGGAAATCCGGCTTCGAGAAGTTTACGAAGCGCTCCAGTCCGCCTTGCAAGATGGTGTAGTCGGTCGACAGGTCGCCCTTCCACGCGCGATAGCTCTTCTCCAGCCGCAATGAATCAAGCGCGAACATGCCGAAGGGCTTGAGGCCATGCTTTTGCCCGGCGGCAAAGACTGCATCGAAAATGACAGCTGTGTCGCCGATCTTGGTGTGGATTTCCCAGCCCAGTTCACCGGCAAAGGAAACGCGAATCAGTTGGAAGTAGCGCCCGGCAATCTGCGTTGTCTGGTGCGTCAGCCATGGCAGCGCAAGGTCGGCATCGCAGACTTCCGCGAGGATGGCGCGCGACTTTGGACCTGACAGGATCTGGCACGAAAATTCCTCCGTCACATCCCGCAGCGTGATTGCCGAATCCACAGGCAGGTGGTTCTTGAGCCATTCGAAATCATGCCATTGTGCGGTGGCGGCCGTTATCAGGAAGAAGAAATCCTCGGCAATCGCCATGACCGACATTTCGGTCACGATCCGCCCCTTCTTGTCGGAGAAATAGGCAAGACCGATACGGCCGGGCTTGGGAACATTGCCTGTGGTAATCGAAAGCAGCCAGTCGCGGGCACCTGCCCCTTCGACGCGATAACGCGAAAAACCTGGAAGATCGAGAATGCCTGCTGCATCGCGCACGGCAAGGCATTCCTCGCGGATTCGCGGTTGCCACGGCCCTTCGCGGTTCCAGGTCTGGGTGGATTCTTCCGATGTGTCGTCGCCCGGTTTCGCATACCACAGCGCGCGCTCCCAGCCATTGAAGGCGCCGAATTGTGCACCCTGCGCCTTGATGCGATCATGGATTGGTGAGTGTTTCTGGTCGCGTCCCGCGGGCCAGGCATGGCGCGGAAAATGCATGCCGTATTCATGACCATAAACTTCCATGCCCTTGGCAACACAATAGTCCTTGTCCTCGGCAAAGCTGGTGAAGCGACGCGGATCACATGACCACATGTCCCATTCCGTCTCGCCCTCGGTTACCCATTCGGCCAGCACCTTTCCGGCTCCGCCGGCTTGGCAGATGCCGAAGGTAAAAACACATGCCTCATAGGCATTGGGGACACCGGGCATTGGACCGATCAGCGGATTGCCATCGGGACAATATGGAATGGGGCCGTTGATGACCTTGCTGAGCCCCGCAGTGCCCAGGATTGGCACCCGCTCGATGGCGTCATTGAGATACCATTCGAGCCGCTCGAGGTCGTCGGGATAGAGCTGGAACGAGAAATCATCGGGCATGGGATCATCCGGCGTTGCCCAATGCGCCCTTCCATGACGCTCATAGGGGCCGAGATTCATGCCGTATTTTTCCTGACGCAGGTAATAGGAACTGTCGACGTCGCGTAGCAGCGGCAGTTTGCGACCAGCTTCTACGCTCCAGGCCTTCAATTCCGGGATTTCGTCAAACAGGATATATTGGTGGCTCATCACCATCATTGGCACCGTGCGACCAAACATGGCACCAACTTCCGCCGCGCGATAACCGGCGGCATTGACTACCTTCTCGCAGCGCACCTCGCCCTTTTCCGTTTCGATCACCCATTCATCGCCTTCACGACGAACACCCGTGACCGGGCAGAAACGGACAATTTTTGCACCAAGATCGCGCGCGCCCTTGGCAAGTGCCTGGGTCAATTGTGCCGGATCAATATCGCCGTCATAGGGGTCATACAGTGCACCTTGCAGATCATGGGTCGCCAGAAAGGGATATCGGCTGCGCATTTCATCAGGCGCAAGAATGTCGAGATCCATCCCCTGATAGCGCCCCATGCCGACCACGCGCTTGAATTCCTGCAGGCGTTCCTTCGAATGGCCAAGGCGGATCGAGCCGGTAACGTGATAGTTCATCGG
>JAGRLM010000226.1 GCA_020441795.1 Nitratireductor sp. | reverse complement strand
GCCGGGCAATTGCTGGACCGGATGCTGGGTTCAATCGGGCTGGACCGCACGTCCGTCTACATCACCAACATGCTGGCCTGGCGGCCACCGGGCAACCGCACGCCGACGCCGCAGGAAATCGAGGTTTGCCGCCCGTTCATCGACAGGCATGTGGCGCTGGTAAAGCCGGAAATCATTGTTTTTGTCGGCGGGGTTTCGTTCAAGGGCATGACCGGCAGCGTGGACGGCATCCTGAAATCACGCGGGCGCTGGATGGAATATGCGCATGACGCAGGCAAGGCCGACGCCATCGCCACGCTGCACCCGGCCTATCTGCTGCGGCAGCCTGCACAAAAGCGCCTGGCCTGGCAGGACCTGCTGAAGATCAAGGCCAGATTGGCGCAAGGTTGAGCCATCTCCACCAATGCCGCAAACAGGCCATGAATTGCGCAATCGGGTGTGTCATGGAATCGGCAGGCGCGTAGTAATCCGCAATCGGATAGCATTTGCCGGGAGCGCGCCATGACGAGAACTATCCTGCCGATCCTGGCGCTGTTCACCAGCACGTTCTTTCTGCTGGTCGGGGGTGGCGTGCAGTGGATCGTGCTGCCGATCCGCGCCCAAATGGAGGCGTTTTCGACAGACGCCATCGGGATCATCGGCCTTGGCTGGGCAACCGGCTTCACGGCGGGTTGCCTGATTGTGCCGCGCATCGTGCGCAGGGTTGGCCATGTGCGCGCCTTCTCCTCGCTGCTGGCGCTGGCGGCGATTGCCATTCTTGTGACCGCGATGGCGATCAATCCGATTGCCTGGTTTGCGATGCGTGTCGTCAGCGGACTGTGCTTTTCCGGTTCCTACATGATCATTGAGAGTTGGCTCAACGAACGGGTCGGGAATGAAAGCCGCGGCGCGCTTTTTGCGATCTATGCCATGATCACCATGGCCGGGGTCATGACCGGCCAATATGTGATCCTGTTTGTCGATCCCGGCTCGCAAACTGCCTTCATGGTGGCTGCAATCCTGTTCGCGCTTGCCATCCTGCCAACGGCCCTTTCCACCGCACAATCTCCGCAGGCACTGACGGAGGTTCGTCTCAACATAGTCGAGCTGTACCGCAATTCGCCGGTTGCGCTGATCGGCATCTTCCTCGCCGGATCGATAGCCGGTGCATGGCAGAGCTTCGCGCCGGTCTTCGGCACCATGTCGGGACTGTCCAATGTCAATGTCGCCAATGTGATGGCCATTGTCATGGTCGGCTCGATCCTGTTCCAATATCCGATGGGGCGGATTTCCGACAAGATGGACCGGCGCATCGTCATGATTGTGGTGGGTATTGGCGGGGCGCTTGTCTGCAGTTTTGCGGCTATACACGAAATTGACGGCAACAATCCGGGCTGGCTGTTCTTTGGCCTGATGATGCTCGCTGGCGGCTTCATCTATCCGATCTATACAATCCTGGTGGCACATGCCAATGACCATGCCGACCCGGCGGATTATGTCCATGTTTCGGCAAGCATGTATCTGATCTACGGAATGGGATCGATGGCGGGTCCGATTATAACCGCTCGCACTACGGCAATCTTCGGCGCGGGCGGAATGTTCATTACCATCGCGGCGATGAATGCGATGATCGCTGCCTATGCCGCCTGGCGCATGACCCGGCGGCGCAGGGTCAAGCCGGATGAAACAACGAGTGTCCAGCCGATTGCCCCGCTGCCCGGCCAGACGCCGCAAACGCCGCAGACCTTTGAGCTCATGCCTTCGCCCGAACCGGATGTGGCTGACGTTCCGCCAACCGAAAACTATGGCTAGGGTCCTGTCCCTAGGCCGGGTTTCGTGCTGACAGAAATGCGGTGAGCGATATCTCGGACCATTGCGCCTGGTGGAAGGCCGCCTGGCGGTAGCTTTCCACGATCCGGCCTGTAAGTTCGTCACGGGCAGCCAGCTCGTCCATCACATCGCGGGTGGCAGCGCGTGCCGCATCAAGGAAGTCAGTCGGGAAGTTTCTGACTTCAACGCCGAAATCGGATTGCAGACGCTTGAGAGCCTCTGCGTTCAGCCATTCTGCCTCACCCAGCGAAAATATGTTTTCTGCCCGGCAAGCAGTTTCGACAATGGCCTTGAGGTCATCGGGAAGTGCATTCCAAGCTTCCAGCGAGACAATGGCCTCGCCCGTGCCGTTCGGCTCATGCCAGCCTGGAGTGTAGTAGAATTTGGCCGCCTTCTGGAATCCCATTGCCATGTCGGAGAAAGGTCCCAGAAATTCGGTGGCATCTATGACGCCGGTCTGAAGGCTAGTGAAGATTTCCGGCGGCGCTACCGTCACCGCCGTGCCACCGAGTCTTGCCAGAACCAGCCCACCGAGACCCGGCATTCGCATTTTCAGCCCCTTGATGTCGGCAAGCGAGTTGATTTCCTTGCGGAACCAGCCGCCCATCTGGAAGCCGGTATTGCCCGCCATGAATGGCTTGACGCCTTGTGGTGCATAAAGCTCGTCCCAGAGTGCCTGGCCCCCGCCATGGTCGATCCAGGTGATGTGCTCAAGCGGGGTCAGGCCGAAAGGTCCAGCCGTGAACAAAGGGGCGGCTGGCATTCGCCCGGCCCAGAACAGTGGCGCGGTATGCCCGATCTGGGCAACGCCCGAAGCCACGGAGTTCAAGACTTCAAGGGCTGGAACCAGTTCGCCGGCTGCGTAAAGGCGGATCGACAACCTGCCGCCGGAAAGGGTGTTGATCCGGTCGGCAAGGCGCTGAGCAGTGACGCCGGGCCCGGGAAGGTTTTTTGGCCATGACGTGATCATGCGCCATTCGATCTTTTCCTGCGAAAGGACAGAAGGTGCGCTTAGCGTTGCTCCGATGGCGGTGGCACCAAATGCAGCAATCGCGCTGCGGCGGGTGGTTTTCATGATCATTCTTCCAGGAGATTGTGGAAATGGTGGACGGGGCCATGCCCCTTGCCGACATCGAGCGTGCCCGATGCTGCAATTGCACCGCTTAGCCAGCGTTTTGCAGACGAGACGGCATCGGCCAGCGGCATGCCCTTTGCCAGGTTTGCGGCAATGGCAGAAGAAAGCGAACAACCGGTGCCATGGGTGTTGGGAGTGTCTATGCGTGGCGCGGAAAACCACTGTTCGCCTGAGCCAGAAAACAGCAGATCATCACTTGTCTGCGTGGTGCCATGGCCTCCCTTGAGGAGAATTGCAGCACCGCAAGCCGTATGTAACACCTCGGCCTGGCGCACCATTTCGGCGGCATTGGACGCGATAGCGGAGCCGGTCAGCCGTGCAGCCTCGTGCATGTTGGGCGTGACAAGCGTTGCAAGTGGAAACAGCTCCGCGATCAGGCTTTCAACGGCAGTATCATCAATCAGCGGATCGCCACTGGTCGTCACCATCACCGGGTCCAACACGATATTGCGGGCCTTGTGACGACGCAGTCCCTCGGCAACGATATGGATGGTTTCGACGCGCGAAAGCATGCCGATCTTGACGGCTGAAATCTCGATATCGGAAAAAACCGCGTCCATCTGCGCTGCAATGAAACTTGTCGGGACATCGTGAATTGCCTTAACGCCCAGCGTGTTTTGCGCGGTCAGCGCCGTGATGACGGTGGTTGCGAAGACGCCATTCGCGGACATCGACTTGATATCCGCCTGAATGCCAGCGCCGCCGCCGGAATCCGAACCGGCAATGGTGAGTGCGTTTTTCAGGGTCACGCGGTTCTCCCTTTCGCGATTTCGGTTTTGATGGCAATGGCTGCCGCATGTGGATCGGCTGCCGCGATGATTGCCGACACGACAGCCACGCCATCCGCCCCGGCGCGTATCAGGCCGGCGGTGCGGGCAGCATCAATTCCGCCAATGGCGACAACCGGCAGGGTGGCCCGCGCCTTCATGGCCGTGATGCCTGCTTCGCCAATGGCATTGCCAGCATCGGCCTTGGTCGAGGTCGCATAGGCTGGCCCGGTGCCCAGATAATCGACGTTTGTGAGCAATTGCAGGGAGGCGGCATATTCTGCTGCAGAGCCCACCGACAAGCCGATAATGGCGTTGGGGCCCAACAAGGCACGCGCCTGATCAGCCTGCATGTCGGATTGGCCAAGGTGAACGCCATCAGCACCGGCAGCCAATGCGACATCGACCCGGTCATTGATGAGCAGTGGCACGGAATGTGCACGCGTGACCTGCAACAGCCTTTCAGCCATCTCGACCAGTTTGCGGGTGCCGGCTTGGGGATCGCGCAATTGCACGATTGTCACGCCGCCTGAGATTGCCGCTTCGACAATTTCACAAAGATCACGCCCGCCACCCAGGTTGGGATCCGTAACCAGATATAGCGAAAGGTCAAAATGCCTGCTCATGCCGCTGTGCTCTCGATTTTGGTATTGGCGCGAAGTTCGTTGGAAGTGAGGTGGAACAGTGCGTCACACAGTTCAGCGGGCAAATGTCCTGGCCCCTTGACGCGCCTGCCCGCGATGGAACCAGCCGCGGCATAGACCGTAAGTGCAGAAACGGCAGCGTCAAAGGGTTTGTTGACCGCTGCAAATGCGGCAACAACGCCCGACAGCGCACAGCCAAGCGCGGTTGAACGCGGCATCAGTCCGTGGCCTCCGGCAATCGAAACAACGTCCTGTCCATCGGTCACCAAGTCGATCTCGCCCGTCACGGCGATGATCGCGCCTGTCGAGCGGGCAAGTTCGATTGCCGATGCCCTGGCCGCCTGTGATCCAGCCGTTGAATCAACCCCCCTTGCCCCGCCGAACGAGCCTGCGAGCGCCAGTATCTCGCCTGCGTTGCCGCGAATGACAGCGGGCTTGAGTTGGATGAGGCTTGCTGCCATCTCGTTGCGCAGTTTTGTAGCCCCCACCCCGACAGGGTCGAGAACCCAGGGTTTGGAAAGCTTTCCATATTCGCGCGCGGCAGTTTTCATGGATGCCACCCAGGCAGGCGTCAATGTGCCGATATTGATCACCAGCGAGGACGCAATCGCGGCAAAATCCTCCGCCTCCTCCGCGGCATGCACCATTGCCGGAGAGGCACCCAATGCCAGCAACACGTTGGCGGAAACGGTCATGGCAACAAAATTGGTGATGTTCTGGACAAGGGGGCGACGGGCGCGCAGCGCTTCCAGATCGGCAAAAACCGCTTCGGGCGAAAACCGTTCCATGTCGCTCCCTTCGTTGTTGCGGCGAAACGGGAAACAGGCACGGCGTTGATTGGAAGGTTCGCGCCTCATTCCCTACGCCGGCATGATCCGGATCAGGTTCAAAGAGTCGGAGCCACATTATGGCAACCTCTCAGCCCGATCGTTCGGGCGCCTCCATGAGATGG
>JAGRLM010000225.1:6548-12991 GCA_020441795.1 Nitratireductor sp. | reverse complement strand
GGGTAAAGGCGCACATCTGGTCTTCGAGTTCGACGAAGCGGCCCGCATGGACCACCCTGCCCCGCTCATACAGCAGGGCCACCGGCTCGGCGCGCACGGCCTTGCCGCGCGTTGCGCGAACCGGTCTCACCGGCGCGTTGGGCGAGACCTGGTGCACGACGGCGGAAACCATGTCGCCACCCTGGTTCACTTCGGCAATGATGACATCGGCCTCCAGCCGCTCGTAAAGCGTCACGGCTTCCATGGCCCAGCGATAGGGCGTGGCCGGCTGCACCGTGCGGTCTGCCAGAACATGGCATGTACCATTGGCGTCAATGCCGACAGCGACAATGCCGCAGGCATCGGAAGATGCGTTGGAACTTGCCGGCGGGTCGACAGCCACCACAATGCGCAGCAGTGGCGGCGTATCAAGCCTGCGATGTGCCTCGAGCCAGTCGCGCTGCCACAATGCGCCTTCCACATCCTCGATGATCTCGCCATCGAGTTCCTGCCTGCCAAGGCGGGAGCCTTCATACAGTCCTTTCAGATAGTCGACGAAGCCCGGCGCCAGATTGGTGATGTTGGCGCTGGTTGGTGAGTGTGTCACGGCAGTTGTCGGCTCCGCCAGCAAGCGGGCAAAGAGTTTCAGCGGTTTCGGCGTCGTTGTTGCAACCTGGCGCGGATCACTGCCAAGCCGCATGCAGAATTGCAGCATGTCCCATGTCTCTTGCGGATGCGCCCATTTGGCGATCTCGTCACACCAGGCGGCACCAAACTGGCTGCCACGCAGGCCTTCGGGATCATTGGCGGAAAACACCTGCCCGATGACGCCCGATGGCCAGACCAGTTCGCGCTTGCCGGAAATCCATACCGGACGTTCGGCGCGCGAATGGGCCGCCAGCAGACCACTTTCGCCCTCGATCATGACGGTTCGCGCATCCGCATAGGTTTCGCCCACCAGCGCGACACGGCCTGCGGGATCGCCCTCGAAATGCGGATCGCCACTGACGATGCCCTTCAGCCATTGCGCGCCCATGCGGGTCTTGCCCGCGCCACGCCCACCCAGCAGAAGCCAGGTGCGCCATTGCCCCAATGGCGGGCGCTGGGCAGGCAGAGAGAAGACCGGCCAGTCACGGGCCAGCCGCTCCAGATCGCTGCGGTCCATCGTCGCCAGCAGGCTCGATCTCAGCCTCGCGTTCGACAAGTGCCGCAATACTTGCCGCAAGACGTTTGCGGAATTCCACAATTCCCTGCGGTCCGGCAAATCGGTCATCTTCAGCCTTTTGTTGTTTTTGGGCGGCCTCCTCCATGGCCTGAACCGATTTCGCCAGCATCAGCAGGGCGCGGATGCGCTTTTCGTCATAGGCGGGCGCGCCGGTTTCCAACTCATCCTCGATGGCAGCAACCTGCCTGCGAATGAGGGTGGCTAGACGTGGGGCAAGGGTAGCCAATTCCGCCTCGCCCGCATCAACGGGCAAAGCGGAGCCGCCAGAGGAATCCTCAGAGGTTTCCAATGCCAATCTCCGAATTTCAGGGATGTGATAGTCTGGTGGTTGAAGCAGCCAAAGCCGCAGTTCTCCGACCGTAGACAGAACCTACCCGATCACCGTTACGGTGTCAAGGAATATTTTCCTAGTCTTGTTTAGCGTGCTTACCCTTGGCAGGGACATCGAGGTGAGCTAAGAAAATAGCCATCACAACCGCACCATCCGGCACGGGGGGGCAAATGATTGAGCAAATTGATATTCAAAATTTTAGAAGTTTTAAGGAATTACGGTTGCGCGAAATTCAACCTGTAACGTTGATATTCGGAGATAACGGAAGCGGCAAAACCTCATTATTGGAAGCATTATTCTTGGCTTGCGGTGCATCACCAGAACTATTGCAACGGACGAACGCGTGGCGAGGAATGGATGCAAAACATTATTCTGGGCAAGTTGAGGATGTTGATCGAGCTCTGTGGGGCGACGTTTTTCACCAATTAAACACCGATGTAAAAGCAAAAATTTCGCTGCGTGGAACGCAATCGCACGAGAGGAGGTCTGTAACCATCACATATCGTGATGGTGGAATTACTAAGTTAGTTCCACCTAGTCGCGACCAAACACGCACCAAAGCGGGATTAGTACGGGGTAATCGGGTTCGTTTTGAGTATCATGTTGATGGTTACGGTGATTTCGTGGTTGAGCCGTATGTACAGAATGGCCAACTAGTAATTGACAACCAGTTTGAGGCAAATTTTAAAGCCTCCTTTGTATCCTCGTCGAGATTGGGCTTTAGCGGGGAAACCGCGACTCGATTTTCAAAGTTAAGCGTCAATTATGACTCCGAAACTTTTGTATCGCAATTTCGGAAAAAATTCGAAAGTATTAAAGGCCTATCCATTGAAACAATGGGAGGCAATCCGATGCTCTATGCGAGCGTTGAGGGGTTGAGCCAAAAGATTCCACTGGGCAGCGTTTCTGGCGGCATGACAAAGTTGGCAACAATTCTTTTGTCGATGTCTGAGCACAAAAATGGCTGCATAATTATTGATGAAATCGAAAACGGATTTTATTTCGATAGAATGGAAGAAATATGGGCAGTTATATTAGAATTTTCTGACGTTTATAACTGCCAAATTTTTGCGTCTACCCACAGCTATGAATGCATGAAAGCACTTAATCGAGCGTCTGGAGAGACTAATTTTGAGGAATATACATACCTAAGGACGGAATTAAAAGATGGAGTTACAAAAGTATATAGAGTTCCCGGAAAATCACTACTTCGTGCGTTAGAATATAATATAGAAGTTCGATAGCACTATGAACAAATCAATCCCAGATTATCTTAAATATAATATACTAATTGTTTGCGAGGGCGTGGGCGACAAGAATTTTTTAGATAAATTCATCCTCGAGAGGAACTTACCTAGCAATGTAGGAATCACTCATGTTAATGAAAGCGCTACTGGTAAATCAGGAGGAAGGGAAGGCTTGGGAAGCTATCTTTTGGCGATTAAAGCAAATCGGCATTTTGAAAAAAACATTAAAAAGATAATTGTTATTTCTGACAATGATGATGACATGGTTACTTCTTTTAATTCTGTGTGCAATCAATTAAAAACAGCTTCTCTAGCAATACCAAATACAGTAAATGAATATACTAAAGAAAAAGATGGGGTTTCCGTTGCTGTTGTTATGATACCAGTTGGTAAAAATGGGAATATGGAAAGCATGTGCATGCCCGCAGCACATGAACGGTGGGGACTTGAAAAAGAATTAGATAGTTGGATTAATAATACGCCAGCAGTCAATTGGTCTTTTGGCAAACAATGTAAAGTGCGTTTACATGCTCTGATATCAGTAAACAATAAAAAACGCCCAGAAACAGGCTTTGCAATGCATTGGAACGAAAAAAAGCCCGAGATGCGCATATCTACTAAACATAAATGCTTCGATGATTTTGGGAATGTTTTTTTGAAACTAATTTCTCCTTAGGAAATATTTCTATATAAAAAGGCAAGTTTTTATTTCTAAAACGCTTTACACAATATTTCGTTCTTGCATCTTTTAATAAATCGTGCCGAATATCTATTTCTAGAATATTTTCGAGAAACAGGCGCAATTTAACTGTGGATACGAACTTCTCCCATTCTCTTCACCCCATCGCCCATTTCGCAGCGCGTTCGCCTGCCTCCAACGCGCCGTCGATCAGGCCGGGGCTATCGGCGGCAGTTTCGGAAATGGCAAGGTGCAGTTTCCCGTCGGCGAGCGGCTCGCGCATGAATTGCGGCAGGGCTGCGGGATGGGCTGGTTCGCCGGTCTGATCCTGCGCGGTTGCAATGGTCTCCTCAAAGGCCCAGTCGCGGATTTCCATGCCGATAAACTCGCCCGCCTGTGGACCGAAACAGCGGATCAGTTGCTGGCGGATTTCGACCTTGAGATCCAGATCCCGCCGGTCCTGCGCGCCCCATCCGACAAAGCCGAACAGAGCGCCGACGCTCCCGTTGGCGGGAGAATTATCGTGGACCTCGACCATCGGGCCAACGCGGCTTGCCACCCTTCCGCCAAGGCCGGCCTCGCGCCAGAATGGCGTTTCATACAGGATCGCGACTTTGGCCTGAGCGGCCATCCAGGTCGGCGTGTTGCGCATCAGCGTCAGGACCCTGTCGTCGACCAGCCCGTCAAGCGCGATGGTCTGGGCTGCCACCCGCAAGGGCACTGCGAGGATGACCTTTCGGGCATGAATTTCCCTGTCACGGCTGAAAATCACCAGATGATCGCCATTGTGGGATAACCCCTTCACCGGACTATCGAGATGGATAGACTGCGGCGGCAGGCGCGATAGCAGCGCATCGACAAAGGCCTGCGGCCCGCCCTCTACGCGCATCATGCCATGCTGGCCGGGAAGGAACTGGCGCAGCGGCGGCGAATAGGGGTGGAGGTCGAGAATGGCCTCGCCCGCTTCATATTGGGGAAAGGTGCGCAGACCGAGCCTCTCCATCCAGCGTGTAACGCCGGGCTGGTATGGCGGCCAGACCCATGTCGGGCCGAGATCGGCGATCACTGCTCCCGAAACCTGGTCGCGAACACTGGCGATGCGGCCGCCAGGGCGCGGCAGTGCCTCGAAGAGTTGCGCGTCAATGCCTGCTTCGATGAGTTCATGCAGCGCCAGCAGGCCGGAAAGGCCGCCGCCGATCACGGCAATATCGCACTGAAGGGTCAGGTTGCGGTCAATGGGGTCAGCTTCCACCACCGTCAGCCGCTCACGACGACATCTTCGCCGGGCCATTCCGCAAGATGGTCCTCATATTCCTCAACGGTGATGCCTTCTTCGGAAATCGCCCTGCCACGCACCGAAACCCCGGCCTGATGCACCGTGTCGCGGCTGCCGGATATCAGATGGTGCCATGGGTGCAGGTCCCTGCCCTCATGCACCATGCGATAGGCGCAGGTCGGCGGCAGCCAGGTCAGCGTTTCCACCTTTTCGGCATCAAGGCTGATGCAATCCGGCACCTTGGCAAAGCGGTTCTCGTAATCCGAACACTGGCAGGAATGGCAATCGAGCAGCGAACAGGCGACATTCGTCCAGTAGATTTCGCCAGTGTCCCAGTCTTCGAGCTTGTTGAGGCAGCAGCGACCGCAGCCATCGCATAGCGATTCCCATTCCGATTTGCTCATTTCGGCCAGTTTCTTGGTCTTCCAGAAGGGTTTTGAGCCGCCATTTTGCATCAGGAACTTCTTTTCATGGTTTGGTCATTGCCGCGAAGAATAGGGCATCGTCAGCGAATTATCCATTGCGCCCGAAATATCTCCAAATTCCTGCCGCTATCGTGTAAACACTATTGCAACCATCACCAAGATTGACCGCAAGGACCGAGCCGTGCGCGACCCGTTCGATACTTCCAGCCGGGGAAAAGCCAGAAACAGGCTTCTGGATTTTGATTCGTGGATCGATTCCTCCCTCTTCAACCTGTTTTCGGATGCAGGGGAGCGACTGGAATCAATCAACATCTTTTTCCGCAAGTTCAGGGTAACCGGCTTTCGCAAATTCCTGGTCGAGATTTTGGATGAAGCCGTGACGCTTGGCCTGGGTGGCATGATCCTGATGGTCGGACTTGCAATGCCGGCCTTTGACGAAACCAGCAAAGACTGGCGCAACACCTCCGATTTCGCAGTTACCTTCCTTGATCGCTATGGCAAGGAAATCGGCCGTCGCGGCATTCGCCAGACGGATTCGGAGGAAATCGACAAGCTGCCCGACTTCTTCATCAAGGCAGTTCTTGCGACGGAAGATCGGCGGTTCTTTGAGCATTACGGCATCGACTTCCTCGGCCTGTCGCGCGCGATGTTCGAGAATGTGCGGGCAAACTCAGTGGTTCAGGGTGGCTCCACCATCACCCAGCAATTGGCGAAGAACCTGTTCCTGACCAATGAGCGGACGCTTGATCGCAAGGTCAAGGAGGCGTTCCTCTCGCTGTGGCTGGAGATGAACCTCACGAAAAAGGAAATCCTCAAGCTTTATCTTGATCGCGCCTATATGGGCGGTGGCAATTTTGGTGTTGCGGCTGCCACCCAGTATTACTTCGACAAGCCTGTCAAGGACATGACGCTCGCAGAAGCTGCCATGCTTGCAGGCCTGTACAAGGCGCCCACCAAATATGCACCGCATATCAACCTGCCCGCAGCACGTGCCCGCGCCAATGAGGTGCTGACCAACATGGTGCAGGCAGGCTTCATGACAGAGGGCCAGGTGATCGCCGCTCGGCGCAAGCCGGCCAGCGTCGTGGAGCGCCAGGACGCGGAGGGACCGAACTATTTTCTCGATGTCGCCTTCGAGGAACTCAAGGGGCTGGCGCAGCGATATCCGACCCGCACCTTCATCGCCAAGACCACTGTCGATCTTGACCTGCAACGCGCAGCGGAAGACGCGATTGAAAGCAATCTGCGCCAGTATGGCGAGCAGTACAAGGCAAGCGAAGG
>JAGRLM010000225.1:0-6497 GCA_020441795.1 Nitratireductor sp. | reverse complement strand
CGCGACTACGGCCTGAGCCAGTTCAACCGCGCCTATTCCTCGCGCCGCCAGCCCGGCTCATCCTTCAAGCCCTTTGTCTATGCCTCGGCGATCGAGAATTTCGGTTATGACGAGAATACCAAGATCACCGATGGTCCCGTCTGCGTAACCCGGCCCACCACCTGGTGCCCGAAGAATTATGCCGGCGGCTATGCCGGCCGCACGAATTTCACGACCGCGCTGGTGAAGTCCTACAACATTCCACCGGTGAAATTGTATCTCGGCAGCGATGGCATGCAGGCGCTTGGTGGCAAGCGCATCGAGGAGACTATTCGCAAGATGGGTGTCACCTCGCCGCTGACACTGGTGCCGCCAATGGTGCTGGGCGCCAACGACCTGACACTGTATGAAATGGCGACGGCATATGGCAGCTTCATGACCGGTGGCTGGAAGCTGGATTCCCATACCGTCACGCAGATTTCGGACTCACAGGGCAATGTGCTGTTCGATTATCGCAAGGACCACAATCCGCCGGTCCGCGCGCTTGAGGAGCGGACCGTTCAGGCGATGAACCGCATGCTCGTGCAGGTTCCCGAATGGGGCACCGCGCGTCGTGCGGCTCTCGAGGGCATTCGTGCTGCCGGCAAGACAGGAACCACCAGCCGCTATGTCGATGCATGGTTTGTCGGCTATACCGGCAATTATGTTGCTGCCGTCTGGTATGGCAATGACAACAATTCCGTGACGAACAGAATGACCGGCGGCAGCGTGCCCGCCATGACCTGGCAGAAATTCATGACATATGCGCATCAGAATATCGAATTGTTGCCGGTGCCGTTCGTCGATGATCCATTCCCGGGTGCACCTGCAGGATCAAAGAAGGAGACCGTGGCTGAAACACAGGCCGAGGAAGCTCCGATATTGCGCCCCAAGACACTTGGGGAACCTGCACAGGAAATGCTGCGTGAACTGGAACAGAAGTTGCGCCAGGCAAAACCGGTTACCGCGAACCGCGTGGTTGCCGACTCGGCGCGAATGGCAGTTCCCGATGGCAATTCCATAGCACGCTGACATTGCGTACGGAGCAGACATTTGCGGCTTGTTCTCACCATTCTGGCAATAGCAGCCCTTGGCATTGCGCTGGGCGGGCTTAGTGCGACCTACACGATTTCCAGGGCCAGCGGCATTGGTGCCATCGAGGCTGGGCCGTGGACGGCAATCCCGTTTGCGGATACCAGCGACATTGACCCCTATACCATTGCCAAATCGGTGATAGATGGTTCCGTACCGCTCGGCGCGACCGAGGGGCTGTCGTTCTCGGCGACTTCGGACAGTGAAGGACGCGAGCTTGATCTCGCCTGCGAATATTCCGTCGAGGGATCGACGCCCCCTGCCCGCTTGTGGACGCTGGTTTCCTACCAGATCACAGGCCAGGACGCGGGAGAACCGGTGCCACCGGCACCAGGCGGGGTATCGGCGCTTTATTCGGGCGAATTGTTGCGTTTTCCCGATGGCACATTCCGGATTGATCTTGCTGGGCGGCCGAGACCCGGCAACTGGCTCGCCGTTGCCGGCAAGGGCCCGTTTCGGCTGACCTTGCGGCTCTACGACACGCCCATTACCGGCAGCACCGGGATCAATGACCTCGTGATGCCGACCATTCGTCGTGGGGACTGCCTGTCATGATCTGGCGCGGGATTTACTACGCGATCTGCGCATTGGTGGTCGCGGGCATTGTGCATATCGCGATCATCCTGCTGGTGCCGGAATTTGGTACCAGGGACGCCTATGCCACGATATCGGGAAAGCTCGAACCGCTTGATTTCAAACCGGTCAACAACAAGGACAGCGCACTCAGACTGTCTGATATCGATCCATTCTTTTCCTATGGTGCCTGTCGCTTCGATCTGACCGAGACAAGCGTCAAGATGACCGCGCCGAAGATAGAGACATTCTGGTCGGCTACGCTGGTGGATGAAGACGGGACGGTGATTTACAGTCTCAACAGCCGGACTGCGATTGACAACAAGCTGGACCTTCTGGTGCTCAATCCGGTGCAAATCCTGCGCTTGCGCGAAGCCCAGCCGGCGGAGGCTGAAACGGCCATCATCATTGAGGCCGATGTCAAGGCGGGCTTTGTCGTCCTGCGTGTCCTGCGCCCCAATGATAGCTGGAACGGGCAAGCCCGCGATTTTCTCAATTCGGTGAAATGCGAAGCCTATGACCCTGGCGATCCGGCACCCCAGGCCGACGACAGGGCACCTGAAACCGCGGAACCATCGGGCTAGAGCACTTCCATCGATCCGATAGCTGATCGGAAATGCCGTGGATCACGAGGACTTGCGGTCGCCGGCATCATTTTCGGGAACACGGCTCACCTTTGTTTCGTCTTCACGGCAATATCGAACACCGTTGAAGAGAACGATGTTCTGATCAAGAGTTCGCGCGCCCGAACTTTCCGGCCTGTCCGAATGGATTCTTTGAAGGTGCCTGTGTTCTTCCAGACGAATGATGTCTGCCATTGCATCGTCCCCAGTTTACCCGGCATTCTTTCAATTTCGCGGGAAATTGCGAAAAATGCCGGGGCTTGATCGGTGTCAGGTACCGGCACTCGAAACGGGAACCAGGCCTGATCGGGATTGCATGCCTTTCCTGCCAGTCAGGCTTCAAAGGGTTAATATTCGGTAAATTGCAGGTTGGACGGGCCACTGGAGGCCTCGGCAAACAATGCCGACCTGATCCATTTTCCCAGAGCTTGGGGAAATTGTCCTGCCGACCAAAAAATCACCTGCCCGCACAAATCATGGTTAATCAATCGTTAGCGATTGGTGCGGAACATGAGGCCAGCGGCACGAATCATCGTTGCCAGGAAATTACCGACATGGCCAGACTCGCAAACACCATCCTGACCGCCAACCGCGCAGCAACGACCCCAATAGCGCCGGAGGCGCCCGTGCGAAATGGCGCGGCAGACGCAACTCCTGCGCTCAGCAGGATTGATACGATATCAACGCGTCGCAGCACGATCCTGATGGAAATCGTCAGGGATTTCTGCCAGTTGGAGAGACCCGACCAGGCCGACATTTCACGCTTCAAGGAGATCTTTTACCAGCTGATCCAGTCTGTGGGCATTGTGGAGCGACGTTCGCTGTCCGCATCCCTGGCAGCATGCCACTATGTTCCACGCACGGTGGTGCTTTTTCTGGCAATGGATGAGTTGGAGGTCGCGGCACCCGTGCTGCTGTTTTCGCCTGTCATCAATGAATCGGATATCATCTCCCTTGCCCGGCGGATGGATATCGAGCATCTCAAGGTACTGGCCCGGCGGGAAGCCTTGACCAGCGACGGCGCGCGCGCCTTGCGCCATGCCGGTGGGCGTGAAGTTGCCGCGATACTGGCGCGCAACAGATCACTGGTTGGAAGCGACAATGTGGAAGCAGTACCAGCGCCGGTTGTGCCGCCGGTGATCAGCGTTTCGCCCAGTCCGCAGATCCATGCGAGCGACGCCGTTGCAGGTCCCTTGCCATTGCCAACCAATGACAGTGCTGCGCGTGAACTGGTTGACCTTGCCGGCCGGGGCGGCCGCCTTGGTCGCGGCAGGCAGGAAGAGGCACAAGCGACCCGCAAGGAAATCCCGACGCAGCCGAGCGAAAAGAGCATAGCAGCTGGCCGAGAACTGCTTGAGGCGCATCGCAATGGCGCGGCGGAAGGCTTCATCTCGGCTGCGGCCTATCGCACGGGTGTGCGCGCTGCGATTATCCGTGCGATGGTGGAAAAACTCGACGGGGAATCCCTTGCCGTCCTGTTGAAGGGAATGGCGGTTGAAGATCTTGAGGCGATGCAGTTGTTTGTCAGACTCTTGCCGCAGGTCGGTCGTGATTTTGCGAAATACAAATCCTTGCAGGCCATGTATCGCAAGCTCAATGGAGAACGCTGCAAACTCGCCATGCTCGCACTTTCAGGCACAAGATTGACGCCTGAACATACCAATGAGCCCAAGGCTCCCTCGGCCCGGCTGATGGAAGTCGCTGCGCAACGGCGCGCCAGTTTGCATCAACACGCCGATCCCAAACCACTGACCGGCGAGAGGTCACCGCCAAGAAGCTTCAATCGCCTGGCAAGATCATAGCAATATCATGGGCTCCTGGTGCATGTGGGCTGAGGCCCTGGGCAGGCAAGACTAGAGCAAATTTCGAACTGATTGGATCAGTTTGATGAAGTGGATTTTCCGTGTGAGCAAGGAGAATACCGCAGATCGATATGAGTATCGATCGAGGATTTCGACGCTGCTCACGCGGAGAAGACCTTCAAGACGGAACGGGTCAAGCATCTGAAGTATCAGTAGAAATCAAACCGTTTCACCTTGGTCTCTTGCGTTCTGGTCAGCGTCGCGCAGCTCTTGTGGTGATCACACCACGGCAATCCGCGCTCCTAGCCAGAAACACAAGATACCGTCGGTCAAACGATTCAATCTGATCGAAACTTGCTCTAGTCCATGAAGGAGGGAGCGCCGTCCCGCCTTTCGGTTTCGACTATCCAGCAATCGCTGTCAAAGCGGATCTGGCGTTCGAGATAAGCCCTGACCTCGTCTTCACTACCGGTTTTGATAACGCATTCGAACCGGCGGCCAAGTGCTTCATCCTCAGCCGCGAGTGCCTGCGGCAATGGTGCAAAAAGCGACCAGTTTCCGTTCAGGTGATTTTGGGAAATGAATATCGCACCCGCTTCCGGCGATCCCTTGCGGGTAATGCCGGCCCAGGCACCATCGGCCTGTTCCTTGCGAAGGAAGGCTGAAACCCAGATATGGGATTGCAGGCGCAAGGCGGTCAGCTCTTGCGCAGGGCGCCGATTTCTTCAAGCTTGCGAATGGTGGCAGCATCCGGCTCACCTGTTCTGGGCAGACCATATTTCGCCTGAAAGCTCTTCACAGCCGCAATCGTTTGGGGTCCGAGCACTCCGTCAATCGAGACATTTTCATAGGCAAGATTGACGAGCCCTATCTGGATCCGAGCGATCATGGCTTCACGCACGACGTCGCCCGTTTTCCCCGACCGACTGCCTGAATTGTTCGAGGCCTTTTCAGCCGTTACCGGCCTTTCGACCGGCGCTGCCGCCTGTACCGCAACCTGGCTGCTGTCAGCAGTCTGTGCCTGAGCGGATTTCTGGCGAATGGCTGACAGCAGGGCAACGCTCACCTGACCTGTTTCCGGAAACCGGTTTGTGCGCTGAAACGCGTTGATGGCCTCGCGCGTATGTCTGCCGAAAAGACCATCGACTTCGCCGTCATAGAACCCTGCCGCCTTGAGTGCGGATTGCGTGTCGCTGACCAGCGAGGATTGCAATGCAGGCACCGGATCACGGTGCGGACGCGACGAAGGTATCGGAATCCGCTCCAGCGCGATGGCTGCAAGGCCAACACTTCCTGCATCACTGTTTCCTGCGTCATTGCGGGCGTCGCCCGGCTGCTGCCTGGCAATGGATTTCGTGGTCATCGCGTCGCGGGTCGCCCAAAGCGGCACCGGATGGCCTCCGGGCTGCGCATAGAGCGCATTGCCAGCGACGAGCGCAAATGCAACCGCAAAAGCACAGCTGCCCGCCGCAATGGAGGGATATTGATGAATGGTCGTCAGGGCCATTGATGTGAGAGTTCTCATCTTGGTCTCCTCTGGTGCTTTATATTGCCTTGCGGGCTTCACCCTCGTCGGCATTGAGCAATGACGTGCGATGGCGGGCAAGATTTACAATTTCGAGATGCTCGTTTGCCGGAACCGGTTTCGGCTCGCATTGCAGGATCGGCAGGATCACCGAAACGGTAGTCCCCTCGTCCTTCACGCTCTCGAAGCGGACTTTCCCCTTGTGCAACTCCACAAGGCCGCAAACAACCGACAGGCCAAGACCCGTGCCTTCGTATTTGCGATCATACTTGCTGTCTGCCTGATAGAATGGCAGCCCAAGGCTCTTGATGTGTTCGGCCGATATTCCGATGCCGTGATCAATCACGGAGATGCGGATATTCGAACCGGTCCGCCGGATATCGACAACTATCCGGCTGCCATCGTCCGAAAACTTCACGGCATTGGAGAGCAGGTTTATCATGACCTGCTTGATGGCACGTTCGTCGGCTGTTAGTTCGGGCAGACCGTCCTGCACCTGCATCGATATCTCGATGCCGCGCCTGTCCGCCTGACCGCGCATCATGGAGCAGCAGCTTTTCAGCGTTGCTTCGACATTGAAGGGTTCTGGGAAGATTTCGTACTTGCCGGCCTCGATCTTCGACATGTCGAGAATATCGTTGAGAACATTCAGCAAATGCGATGCAGAGCCATGAATGAGGCCAACATATTCCTTGCTGCGTTCGGGAGGCATTTTCTGCATGACATCCGATTGCAGCAATTCGGAAAAACCGAGGATCGCATTGAGCGGCGTGCGCAATTCATGGCTCATATTCGCCAGGAAGCGGCTTTTGGCCACCGTCGTGCTTTCTGCATGTTCGCGCGCCTGCTGCAATTGCTGCTCAA
>JAGRLM010000224.1 GCA_020441795.1 Nitratireductor sp. | reverse complement strand
CTTCCCGCTTGGCAACCGGCAGGCAATAGTAATGCGGCCGGATACCGCCTGCGAGAATGGCGTTGCGGTTGATGATGAGATGGTGCGTGGTGATTGTCGCGCCGAGGCTTTCTTCCTGCGACAGGACATAGTCGATGCCCTGGCGCGTGGTGACATGTTCCATCACCACTTTCAGCCCGCTGATGCGCCGTCGCAGCGGATCGAGCACCGTGTCGATGAAGACGGCTTCCCGGTCGAAGATATCGACGGACGGGTCGGTCACCTCTCCGTGGACGCAGAGCGGCATGCCGATCTCCGCCATCTTCTCCAGCACAGGATAGACCTTGGTGATGTCCTTGACGCCGCTTGCCGAATTGGTCGTGGCGCCGGCCGGATAAAGCTTCACCGCCGTAACAATACCATCCGCGAAGCCTGCGGCCACATCAGCCGTGTCGGTATCCTCGGTCAGATAAAGCGTCATCAGCGGGTTGAAGAAATCTGCCTTCGGCTTGGCGGCCAGAATGCGCTCGCGATAGCGGATGGCATCGGCAGTGGTGACCACCGGCGGCACCAGGTTGGGCATGATGATCGCCCGGTGAAAATGCCGCGTCGAGGAGGTCACAACGCCTTCCAGCATCGCGCCGTCGCGCAGATGCAGATGCCAGTCATCGGGTTTGTGAAGGGTCAGGCTGGTGGTCAATGGTGGTCCCCGGCGGGTTGATCACTTTCAGGCGGGTCTTAAGCCGGTGCGCCTGCCGGGTCAATCGAAAGGCGCTGGGGCGCTGCCCTTAACACCGGTGCCGCTACTTCAGCTTCTGCCAGAGGATCAAAGTGCTGGGTGCAGCAAGCTGCATGAATGGATGCTTACAAGATCAATTCAGGCATGTTCGCTTGACCTAAAGTAGCTTCAGGTCGGTATGTACCTGATTGGAAAGGTCAGATCGCATGAGAATTTCAGAAGTTGCAGAACGCTGCGGGCTCAGCATCTCTACAATTCGCTTCTATGAGAAATCAGGACTTTGTCCATTCGTTCAGCGAGGCGCTGACGGCAAGCGCAAGTTCTCGAAGGCTGATTCCGATTGGCTGGAACTACTGGCATCGCTCCGTTCCACCGGGATGCCTTTGGAAGAAATGCGGGCTTTTGCAGAGCTCTACGCGTCTGGCGACGATAAGATCGCTGAGCGCAAAGCTGCTCTGTTGGCGCATAGGCGACGCCTTGACGACCGACAGACAGAACTGGATCGGTGCCGTGTGATCCTTGATCGAAAATTGCAGCGCTACGCCGAGATTATGGAGGATCAGGCATGAAAATAATCGTGGTCGGTGCAGGTGGTGATATTGGGAAAGCTGCTTGCAAAGAACTTCAACAAAGGCACGATATACTCACCGTGGGACGTTCTGCCGGGGACTATCTCGTTGACATAAGCGATTTAAACGCGGTGAAATCGCTGTATGAAGAGGTCGGCAATTTCGATGCGGTTGTGTCATGCGCAGGCGATGCCGCCTTCGTGCCTTTGGCTGATATGAACCAGGAGACTTTTATGATCGGTCTTCGCCAAAAGGTCATGGGACAGGTAAACCTTGTCCTTGCCGGACTGGACTTCATTTCAGATGCCGGTTCGTTCACCCTGACAAGCGGCGTTCTTGATCGCGACCCAATCCGAATGGGTTCAAATGCAGCAACCGCAAACGGAGCACTGGCGGGGTTCGCCAAGAGTGCAGCTATTGAGATGCCGCGTGGGTTGAGGGTGAACGTGGTCAGTCCAGGAATGCTGGATGTGTCTAGTTCGCGCTATGGCGCGTGGTTTCGTGGTCATAAACCGGTTTCATCCCATGATGTTGGGCTGGCATACGCAAAATGCGTAGAGGGCGCCCTGACCGGGCAAGTTGTCATTGTGGATTAGCTGGCCAACTGCAGGCAGATTCACACCCGCCCGAACAGGATGTTGCCGACCAGCCGGTCGCGTCCATAAATGTCATCGAAAGTCTGCAGCTTCCCGTCCTTCACCCAGGCCGTGAAATAGGTCAGGTGCACCGGAATCGGATGCTGGAAGTTGACGCCCTTGGTCTGCTTTGTTGCCAGGATCTGATTGATCTGGCCCGCTGCGGGGTTGCCGTCCAACTGATAAAGCAATTGGGCAAACTCGAGCGGCTTGTGGACCCGGATGCAGCCATGGGAAAGCGCCCGGTTGGATTGCTCGAACAGGTTCCGGTTCGCCGTGTCGTGCAGATAGACATTGAACTTGTTGGGAAACAGGAACTTCACCTGACCGAGCGCATTGGTCGGCCCCGCCGGCTGGACGATCTTGTAGGGAAAGCGCTTGCCGTTGACGGACTGCCA
>JAGRLM010000223.1 GCA_020441795.1 Nitratireductor sp. | reverse complement strand
AAGGACGGCGACTTTGTCGATACCGGCACCATGCCGCAGATCGACCAGCGCACCGGCGCGCCCATGCCTGTCACCTGGTTTTCCCTGCCCGGAGACCAGCCTGCCGGCGAAATATATGTCACCTGGCGCGACAAGCGTGGTGAGGAGGCGGGGGTTTTTCCGATCCGCTTCGACCCCGATGATGCCTTGAAATCGGGCCAGAAACAGATTTTGGAGCAATTGTGGACCGCATGGGTTTCGTTTCGCGAATACAACGGCCATCTGGTCTATTTCAGCCATCTGGTTTCCTATCGCTGCGGTATTGAAAAGATCGAATACGCATTCGACAATTCCGGCAAATTCGAATCCTGGCCGCTGCTCGATTGCGATCCGGCCAATCCGTATTCGGTACCGGACAAGGCCGAGATCTACCGCAATATCTCGAAAAACACCAAATCCATGCAGGTGATCGTGACCTATTACGACGGCACCAAATCGCCGGAACGGAATTTCAACGTGAAGTTTTAGGACGAGCCTTCAAATGCCCTTCAAGGCCAGAACATTCCCGATCATGCTTGCAATTTGCCTGTTCCAGCTCTTGCTGCCAAATCCGGCCAGAGCCGTGGATGAGTTGCAGAAACTGGCAATCGAAACAACCAGAGAGGCTTCTCCCAGGCTCGAATGCGGAAGCAAATGCGACCATTCGGTTCTTGCCGACAAGACCGTTCAGATTGCTGGCTCCGAACTTCGGACCTTGGTTGTCGGATCAATCGCGGCTGGCGAGGATTGCCACGCTTGCGCGCCGCAATTAAGCCTGTTTGCGTATCGCCAGAGTGAGGGAAAATGGGACCCGGTTGCGCAATCAATCGCAGCCACCACGATGGGTTCATGGGGCGCGGGTCCGGAAATCTCGGTTGAACCCTATTCAACCAACACGCTCGGCCTCAACATGGATGCCGGGTATTGCGGTCAGGGCTACTGCTCCGACATGCGGCTGATCTGGTTCTTGCGCGGAAGCAGTTTCCAGGAGGTAGGTTGTTACGCAACCGGCGCCGACAATTCCGGAGCCGTCGGCGAAAATTCAAGGGACCTTGAATCCTGGGAGGTGGCATCAGTCTTCGACGCAAAATCAGAAGAAGTTGGCAGCGTAACGCTGGTGGTGACAAATCTCAAAAACAGGAAGAAGCGGAAATACGAACTTCCCTTTTCAAACGGCAGGTTTGACAGTTCTTCACTTCCGGAAGGCTTGAAGGGGAATTGTGATCAATAGGCAGGCCTTGTCTGCAGCTCCCGCCCCCGTCATTGCGATTGAACACCGGGATGCCTTTACCCTGTCACTTCGCCATGGCATGAGCGTATACCGACAACGCAACCGGATCCCTCATGCCGATCTTCGCCATTCCCTTTCCGCCAATAGACCCGGTTTTCCTGCGTCTCGGCCCGGTTGAAATTCACTGGTACGGCCTTGCCTATGTGGCCGGCATCCTGTTCGGCTGGTGGTATGCGCGCAGGCTGGTTGCCAACGACCGCTTGTGGGGCAACAGGCAATCGGCGATATCACCCGCTGATCTCGACGATTTCCTCACCTGGGCCGTGATCGGCATCATTGTCGGCGGCCGCATCGGCCATGTGCTCTTTTACGACCTCGCGGCTTATCTGGAAAATCCGCTGCGCATCCTGATGATCTGGACTGGCGGCATGAGCTTCCATGGCGGGCTTGCCGGAACGATCATCGCGATGTTGCTCTTTGCCCGCTCGCGCGGCTTTTCCGCCTTCTCGCTGTTTGATGTTATTGCGGCATGTGTCGGTCCAGGCATCCTGTTCGGCAGGATTGCCAATTTCATCAACCAGGAACTGTGGGGCAAGGTCAGTGATCTGCCCTGGGCCGTGGTTTTCCCCGCAGCGGGTCCGCAACCGCGCCATCCAAGCCAGCTTTATGAAGGATTGCTGGAAGGGCTTGTCCTGTTCCTTGTCTTGCGGTTTCTCACCCACCGAATGCTGAAACTGCAAAATCCCGGCTTCGTGGCCGGTGCCTTTGTCGCCTGGTACGGGCTTTGCCGAATCCTGATCGAATTTGTTCGCCTGCCAGACCCGCAGCTTGGCTACCTCGCCTTTGGCTGGCTGACCATGGGCATGGTCCTTTCATTGCCGATGATTGCACTTGGCCTTTGGGCCATGAAGACCTCATCCCACCGCAAGGCCTGGTGACGATGGCAGGGGCAGGATTGCGTGAGCGACTTGCGAGAATGATCGCCCATTCCGGCCCAATGTCGCTGGCCGAGTTCATGCATGTCGCCATGAGCGATCCAGTTGATGGCTATTACAATCGCAAACCAGCAATTGGCAGCAAGGGAGATTTCATCACTGCCCCCGAAACCAGCCAGCTCTTCGGCGAAATGATCGCGATCTGGTGTGTATCCGCCTGGCATGGAATGGGTTCTCCGGGGACGGTGGCACTGGTCGAGGCCGGTCCTGGAAATGGCACCCTGATGGCCGATCTGTTGCGGTCAGCAAGAAATTTTCCTGATTTCCTCTCGGCGATCCATGTCCATCTGGTCGAGACCAGTCCGGCCATGATGGCCCGCCAGCGCGAGCGTCTTTCAGGGCTCGCAAATGACATCCACTGGCATGCCTCGATGGAAGCCATTCCGCCCATGCCGATGCTTTTCATCGCCAATGAATTGCTGGATGTGATGCCCATCCGCCAATATGTGAAATCCGGCCGCAACTGGCTGGAAAACTGCGTTGGCCTTGATGGCGCGGGCAAACTGGCTTTCACGCTGGGCGCGGGACAGATCGACCCGGCATTGCTTCCGGAAGGTCACCAGCTGGAACCGGATGGCGCCGTCTTCGAGATATCGCCAGCGCGTGAAGCCTTCATCCTTGCCTTGTGCGAGAGGCTGAAGACCTTCAATGGCGCTGCCCTGCTGATCGACTACGGCCATTCGGCATCGGGCTTTGGAGACACCTTTCAGGCGCTTCGCTCCCACACTTACGCCGACCCGCTGGCGGAGCCGGGTCAGGCCGACCTGACCAGCCATGTTGACTTTGCCCCCCTCAGGGCTCTGGCGAGAGCCACCGATATCGCCGCTGCGCCCATTTGTTGCCAGGGCGATTTCCTGCTGGCGATGGGATTGCTCCAGCGCGCCGGGGTTCTGGGTGCCACTGCCGATGCCGCCCGGCGCGAACAAATTCGCGGTGAGGTGCAAAAGCTGGCCGCGCCCGATGAAATGGGCAATCTGTTCAAGGTTATGGGTCTTTGGCATTGCACGGACCGACCGATACCGGACCTCCCACCCTTTCACATGCCAAAAACGGAACATTGACACCGCCCCAATCCACCGCCAATCTGGGATCATGAAATGCGGCAATATGATCGATACGCGGCAGCGATGACGCTCCCCGTCCCCCTTTCGTGTGATGTTCTTGCGCGTGCGGCGCAGGGACATGCACATCCGATCTTGCATGGCTTTTTCACGCGCAAGGGTGGGGTTTCCCAGGGAATCTACAAGGGTTTGAATGTCGGCCTGGGTTCGAATGACGACCGGGCCGCCATCCTCGAAAACCGCCGCCGCGTCGCCGCCTTTCTGGGATCCAGGGGCGATGAACTGGTAACAGTCCACCAGGTCCATTCACCCGATGTCGCGGTGGTCACCGCACCGATAGGTGAAAACGAACGACCGCAGGCAGATGCCGTGGTAACAGCCACGCCTGACATTGCCATCGGTATCCTCACCGCCGATTGCGGACCCGTATTGTTTGCCGATCCCAGCGCTGGCGTCATCGGCGCGGCACATGCCGGCTGGAAGGGCGCAACCACCGGGGTTCTGGAAAACACGATCCTTGCAATGGAAAAGCTTGGCGCAAACCGGGCAGACATGATTGCAACCCTCGGACCGGTGATAAGCCAGGAAAATTACGAAGTTGGACCGGAATTCGTGGAACGGCTTCAGGCAATTCACCCGGACAATCGGAAATATTGCAAACCGGCTGAGCGAGAAGGCCACATGTTGTTCGATTTGCCCGGCTACATCACCGACCGGTTGGAAAAGGCCGGCGTAAATGCGCGCTGGACCGGGCATTGCACCTATGCAGACGAGGATAGTTTCTTTTCCTATCGGCGAAAGACCCATCGTGGCGAGACCGATTATGGCCGCCAGATTTCCGCAATCATTTTGAGGAGTTGACCATGGCACTGCATTTTTCCGCCTCCGAATATGCCAATCGCCTCGAGCGCCTGCAGGCCGCCATGGACGAGAACAAGCTCGACTGCTTGTTGCTGTTTTCGCAGGAAAGCATGTTTTGGCTGACGGGCTATGACACTTTCGGTTTCTGCTTTTTCCAATGCCTTGTCGTCAAGCGCGACGGCGAGATGGTGCTGGTTACCCGTTCGCCCGACCTTCGTCAGGCCCGCCACACCTCGAATATCGAGAACATCGTCATCTGGACCGATAGGGCCGGAGCCGATCCGACCCTCGACCTTTACAATGTGCTTGGAAATCTCGACCTGGTCGGCTGCCGCATAGGCATCGAATATGACACGGTCGGCTTGACCGCCCGCCACGGCAAGTCCCTCGATGAACGGCTCAAGGCCTTCGCCGAAACCAGCGATGCCTCCGGCCTTGTGGAAGGGCTGAGAACGGTGAAGTCGAAGGCAGAACTGGCCTATGTCAGGCAGGCTGGCGAATTGGCGGACCTTGCTTTTGACGAGGCCATCAAACTGACAAAGGCTGGTGCCGACGAAGGCGACATCCTTGCCGCAATGCATTCGGCAATCTTTTCGCGCGGCGGTGATTATCCTGGAAACGAATTCATCATCGGCTCCGGCAAGGATGCGCTTTTGTGCCGCTACAAGTCGGGTCGGCGAAAGCTGTCGAAGAATGACCAGTTGACGCTGGAATGGGCTGGCACGATGGCACATTACCACGCAGCCATGATGCGAACGCTCATCATCGGCAAGCCGACCGCGCGCCATGAAGAGCTTTATGCGGCTGCACGCGACGCACTGGTCGAGGTTCGCGATGCCATGGTGATCGGCAACAAGATTTCCGACATGTTCGATGCCCATGTCAGGGTGCTCGACAACGCGGGGCTGGTGCGCCATCGCCTCAATGCCTGCGGATATTCACTGGGTGCCAGATTCA
>JAGRLM010000222.1:1792-6085 GCA_020441795.1 Nitratireductor sp. | reverse complement strand
GGGAAATGGCTGAATACGGGACAAAAGGGACAAGAAGATGAGCGCGACAAGCGACACCAACGAAAGAAGCCTTGCACTGATATCGGATGATTCAGCGCTTGTTGCCATGACCAAGGGTGCCTTCCCGACAGGAAAGGGCCAGGTGCTTCAGGTGATCGAAAAGAACATCCAGAATGTTGGCGCGGAAGTCCGCGAGCTCAACTGCACCGCCTTGATCATCGACATGGATGCTTCGAAAGTAACCGACTTCGAACAATTGCAGAAGATCAAGCGCATGGCAGGACCTGCCTGTGCCCTTATCGTCGTAACGTCGAATTTCAGCCCGGCGGCTGCGCGTATTCTCATTCAGCTCAAGGTTTCGGATTTCCTGATCAAGCCGCTGCAGACATCGGACCTGGTTCGTGCCTGCAACAACGCACTGAAAAAGCCGGGCGAGGAGGCATCGGTCGAACCGCAATTCCTTGCATTCATGCCAGCCTCGGGCGGTGTTGGCACGACTTCCATGGCGCTGGAAACCGCCCAGATCCTGAACAAATATGGCCGCAAGCTGGGTCGCACCACTTGCGTGGTCGATCTCAACTTCCAGCATGGTTCATGCGCGGAATATCTCGACATCGAACCACGTTTCGACATTTCGGAAATCGAGAATGCGCCCGAGCGCCTCGACCGGCAATTGCTTGATGTCATGCTCTCGAAGCATTCGAGCGGGCTGTCCGTTATCGCGGCTCCCAACCAGCCGAGCGAAATGCGCTCCTTCAAGGCTGCACTTGTGGTTCGGCTGCTCGACCTGGTTTCGGCCTATTTCGACTATGTGGTCATCGACATGCCACGCATCTGGTTCCCCTGGACCGATACGGTCCTGGTCGGATCAAATCGTCTGTTTGTGGTTGCAGACATGACCGTACCATCAATTCGTCACGCCCGCCGCCTCGTTGAAGTCATCTCGCAAAAGGTCGGCAACCAGTCCAGTGCCAAGGTTCTGGTCAACCGCATGGACATGCGGGCAACCGGCTCGGGGCTCAATGCAAAGGACGTCGAGGAAGCCCTCGGCGACTGGTATGCAGGCGGCATTCCCAACAATTACCGCCTTGTCCGCGATGCCGTCGACCGCGGCGTGCCGCTTGAGGAAATCGAGGCAGGCAACAATGTTACCGGTGCCTTGTCACGCATCATACTGGCAGACCAGGCAGATATTGCTGCCCCCACAGCCCAGAAGGGCGGCCTCATGGCCATGGGCCGCAATCTGCTGATGCGCAAGAAAGCTTGAGGCAAACAGGACCATGAACAGATTTTCAGCTTTGCACGCAGCGACCATCGAGGCGGACATTTTCGGTGAGGAATTGCCGGCACCTGCCGCAAAACCCGATGCAACCGATATGCCGACCGCCCCGGCAGCCGCAGACCCTGCTGCTCCGGCAAGCGAAAAGCCAAGGCCGGTCATGCCATCGCTGAGCGTCCAGCCGCAACCCAAACCGGCGAATTCCGGGAGCGAAAACAACAGCCCGTCCCGGCAGAAGATCCTGGATGCGAAGGTTTCCCTGCATCGCAAGATGCTGGAGGAATTCAACCTTGCAGCCCTCGAAAAATTGCCGCGTGATGCACTGGTTCGCGAAATCCACAATTTCGTATCCGCTTATGTCGCCAAGGAGCGACTGGCGCTCAACAACGTTGAACTGGAGGAATTTGTCGGCACCCTCGTTGATGAAATGACGGGGCTGGGGCCGCTTGAGCCGCTGATGCGCAATCCCGACATCTCCGACATCCTGATCAACGGACCGAACAATTGCTACGCCGAAATCAAGGGCGTCTTGCAGCCGATCACGATCCCGTTCAAGGACGAGGCGCATCTGCTTCGCATCGTCAACAAGATCGTTGCCAATGTTGGCCGTCGCATCGACGAGATGAACCCCATGTGCGATGCGCGCATGGCAGACGGCTCGCGCTTCAACGCAGCCATTCGTCCAATCGCGATTGACGGACCGCTGGTTTCCATCCGCAAATTCTCCAAGAACAAGCTCAGCCTCGACAAGCTGGTGGAATACAACGCCATCGCACCGCAAATGGCGATGGTTCTCAAGCACGCGGTGGCCTGTCGCATGACTACGATCATTTCCGGCGGTACGGGTACGGGTAAAACAACCATGCTCAACGCCCTTTCGGCATTCATCTCCGAAAAGGAACGCATCATCACCATCGAGGATGCTGCTGAACTGGCACTTCATGTACCCCATGTCGGCCGCATGGAAACCCGCCCTTCCAACAATGAAGGCAGCGGCGAGATCAAGCAGCGAGACCTGGTGAAGAACGCCCTGCGTATGCGCCCGGACCGGGTAATTCTGGGCGAAGTGCGCGGCGAGGAAGCCTTTGACATGCTTCAGGCCATGAATACCGGCCACGAAGGCTCGATGGCGACAATCCACTCCAACACGCCACGCGATGCGATTTCACGCCTGGAACAGATGCTTGGCATGACCGGCATGCCGATGACCGTGCAATCGATCCGCAGCCAGATAGCGGGCGCGATCCATCTGATCGTTCAGCTTACCCGCCTGTCAGACGGCCAGCGCAAGGTTACCTCGATTGCCGAAGTGACCGGCATGGAAGGCGACATCATCCAGATGCAGGAAATCTTCAAGTACAAGCGCACCAGCACCGACCCGGATGGCAAGATCCATGGCCATTTCGAGGCTACCGGGGTTCGTCCGCGCTTTCTTGAGCATCTTGTCGCCATGGGCGTTCGTATCCCTGGCGATGTCTTTGAACCCGGTATCGAGTTGAAGTGATCTGATCATGTTCGAAATCGAACCCATCCACGTCTTCTACATTTCCTCCGTGATTTCGGCGATCCTTTTCGTTGAAGCCGGTTACATGCTGTTTGCCACCGGTTCGGACGGGCGCAAGCGGATCAACCGGCGCATGGCAGCCACGGATGCGGGAAAGGTCAGCCAGAAACAGATCCTGCTGCAATTGCGCAAGGAACGCGGCCTCGACGATGAAGGCAAGATGGTGATGCCGATCCAGTGGCTGAACCGCCTCTTCGTCCAGGCAGGGATAACCACCGGCATTTCGAAAGCAATGGGCTATTGGGCAGGCGGCAGTGCGATTGCAACGCTTGGCGTGCTGTTCATGACGCATTCGCTGATGATCTCTTTGGCTTCCATTCCAATCATCTGGTTCATCGCGCCAGTGGTCTATCTGCGGTTTCGCCGCAACGCCAAGATGAACAAGTTCGGCAAGCAATTGCCCGAGGCAATCGATCTCATCACCAGAAGCCTGAAGGCAGGCCATCCCGTCCCCGTTGCGATTTCGATGGTGGCACGCGAAATGCCGGACCCGATCGGCACCGAATTCGGCATGGTCGCAGACGAAGTCACCTATGGCTCCGACCTCGTGACCGGCCTGATGGGCATGTATGATCGCGTCGGGCATCCCGACCTGCCACTTCTGGTTTCGGCTGTTTCCATCCAGTCGACCACTGGCGGTAATCTGCGTGAAATTCTCGAAAGCCTCTCCAAGGTTGTTCGTGACAGGTTGAAGATGAAGGCCAAGGTCAAGGCAATCTCGGCCGAAGGCCGAATGTCAGCCATCTTCCTGACGGCAATGCCGGTCATCCTGTTCATCGTATTGCTGCTGCTGATGCCGGACTATTACGGCGGCATCTGGCAATACAGCCAGACCTATTACGGCTTTGGATTCCTGTTGTTCTGGCTGACTTCGGGCAATCTCCTCATCATGAAAATGGTCAGCTTCAAGGTTTGATGACATGCAATCCCTATTGACCGGCGCCAACCCAGTTTTCTTCGCCAGCATTTTCTTCACGCTGGTGGTGTTCGGGCTGCTTTTCTATTTCACCCAGGCACGCAGCGAGAACCGGTCGCGCTCCGACATTCGCAAGCGTCTCGACATCAACGAGACCTCCTACGGGGATACCGGCAAGTCGGGAGCTCCAAAGGGCGCAAAGGGTGCAGCGCGCAAACTGGCTCAGCGTACCAATGACTTCTATGCCAACAACGATCCCAAGAGCCAGCGCAAGATGCAGACCCAGTTGATGCAGGCGGGCTATATGAGCCCCAATGCACTTGGCTGGTTCATGGCTTCACGAGTCATCATTGCAGTCATTGCTGCGCTGGTCGGGGTCTTTATCGTGCTTGTTGTGTGGCCGGAAATGGTGGCCGCCAGAAAGATGATCCTGATATTGATCATGGCAACGCTGGGATATTTCTTGCCGAACTGGCATCTCAATGGCCGGATCAAGAAATTGCAGAGCGAAAACCGCTCCGGCTTTCCCGACGT
>JAGRLM010000222.1:0-1698 GCA_020441795.1 Nitratireductor sp. | reverse complement strand
CTGGCCTCGCTGGAAGTGCGCGCCGGTCGGCCGCTGGACCAGGCATTGCGGGCATTCGGCGAAAGGCTTGGCCTTGAGGAAGTCCAGGGCTTCGCCACGATGATCCAGCAATCCAAGGAATTGGGCACCAGCGTGTCCGACGCCCTTCGGGTCTATAGCGAGGAAATGCGCCACAAGCGGATGATGATGGCGGAGGAAAAGGCCTATGCCCTGCCCGCCAAACTGTCGATCCCGGTTACTGCATTCATCCTGCCAATCGTTATCGGCGTTGCAGTGCTGCCAACCGCGATCAGGTTGATGAACCAGTAAGACGCGCTGGCTTTCGGCGTGGAATTAACGCTTATTTTGCCATTGCTTAAAATTCAACCTGTTCCGTACACCTCGATATTAAGTTTTGCGTGCGAGGATAAGTTCATAAAAAGAACAATTCCTACGGGGACGCAAAAAATGAACAGGTTCATGCGGGCAATCATGCTCGTTGCTGTCACGAGCCTTCCGCTCGCCGGCTGCAACACTACGGGGACTTCCACGCATTCAACTGACGGCACCATTACCAGTTCACTCGGGGTTGACGGCAATGGCAACCGGATTGATGCCAATGCACCGACTTCGCCATGGTCCAATCAGGTCAGCCTGAAGGGCGACCAGTCGGCGCGCCTTGTCGAGCTTGGCAAGGAAAGTTTCCGCGACGCGAATTTCGGCTTGTCCGAAAAATACTTCCGCCAGGCGGTGGAAATCCGTTCGGACAATGTCGCGGCCTGGGTCGGACTTGCAGCATCCTACGACCAGCTTGGCCGTTTCGACAATTCCGACCGTGCCTATGACCAGCTTGCCAAGCTGAAGGGCGATGATCCGCGCATCCTCAACAATCGCGGCTATTCCTACCTGCTTCGCGGTGACTACAAGAAGGCATCTGCATTCTTCAATCGCGCCCAGACAAAGGATCCGACACTGGAGGAAGTCCAGGGCAACCTGCACCTTCTCGACAAGGTACGCGATTCCTGAGCGAGGGCTTCTGCAATTTCGGGAGGGGCGGTTTTCACCGCCCCTTTTTTGCGTAAAATTTTCCGAAAATTGCCACCCTGCATTTAAAGGTGCTCACACCACGAAATCTGATTTCTCGTTATTTTACATGGTGTTAACTCCATTCTTGCGGACTGCCTGCTATATAGGACGCAACTCGCAACGACTGCGGGAAAACCAGACACTTGCGCTCTTGGGGGGGCGAAAACATGCCGACACGCAATGGCAAGGACAGCAACGACACCTTGAACGGAACGAACCGGGATGATCGCATCTACGGAAATGGCGGCGATGACACGCTGACCGGATTTGGCGGCGACGACGAAATCTGGGGCGGCACCGGCAACGACGTCATTGATGGCGGCGATGCCCAGGACCGACTTTACGGCGAAGACGGCGATGACACGATTTTCGGCGGCGCGGACGAAGACCGTCTTTACGGTGGCGCGGGCAATGACACGCTGAATGGCGGAACCGGCGACGACCGACTGGAAGGCGGTGACGGGGATGACATTCTCGACGGCGGTTTCGGTCGCGACATCATCAATGGTGGCGCGGGCAATGACACGCTTCTTGCCGGCTATGACACCGGGTCGGGCGACGTCTTCATCGGCGGAGACGGCATCGACACCTATCTGATCGACGGAACAGATGTCGAGAAATTCGCCTTCTATA
>JAGRLM010000221.1 GCA_020441795.1 Nitratireductor sp. | reverse complement strand
ACAATGACTGGATCTATGGCGAAGCGAATGGCGACGTCGCCTTCGGCCAGGAAGGTGATGACCATATCTTCGGGGGATCGGAAGGCGATTTCCTGTTCGGTGGCAATGGTGCGGACACCATCAACGGCGGAACCCAGAACGACCTGATGTGGGGCGCAATGCCAGGCATGTATGACGGTGCTACCGACACGTTCGAATTCGATGCAGGCTGGGGCTTTGACGCGGTCTATGATTTCGAGCTCGGCGTCGATCAGGTGCGGTTCAACTCTGTCGCTGGTCTCACACAGTTTTCTGATTTCACACTGTATGACGGCGGAACAAATGTGACAGTGGTCTACGGGGCTGATGCCATCACCTTCTACGGTGTGACCCAGGCCGAGCTTGAAGCCCATAGCGGCGACTTCGTGTTTGTGTGACCCCAATCTGACCATGCGCTGAGTTGCGCCGGGAAGGCACATTGCCGGCAAGATGATCTTTCGCGCAATGCTGGCGGACATTTGCCTTTGTTTGTACCAATTGCCGAACTGTGCGGCTGTTTCGGCTTGAGCCACGAAAGCCGGCCTGTCAGTGTGGGGCAAAACGGAGGGCGCTATGCTTGCCTGGTTCACCCTGATCTTGTGCTGCCAGTTGGCTGGCGAAGTTGCAACCGGACTGCTCGCGCTGCCGGTGCCGGGACCTGTACTTGGAATGGTATTGCTGTTCCTGTTCATGGCCATGAAACGCGAAATTCCGGAGGGCCTCGCACAGACCGGTGATGCGCTGCTGTCGAACCTGTCGTTGCTGTTCGTGCCGGCTGGTGTCGGCATCATGGCACATGCCACATTGCTGGCACAGGACTGGCAGGCATTGTCTGTGGCGGTGGTTGTTTCCACCGTGCTTACCATTGCCGTAACAGCTTTGGTGATGGTCTGGATCAAGCGGCTTACCGCCGGAGTGACGAACGATGCGTGACTTGTCCCAGGTCTGGGTATATCTCGCTGCCAGCCCGCTTCTGCACCTCACGTTGACGCTGATCGCCTATCAGGCGGGAAGCTGGCTGCATCGCAAATCCGGAAACAATCCGCTTGTCAATCCGGTATTGATCGCAGTGCTGGCGCTGGTCGGTATCCTTGTCTTTACGGATACGAGCTACCAGACCTATTTTAATGGTGCGCAATTCGTGCATTTCCTTCTGGGACCTGCCACCGTGGCATTGGCAATTCCGCTCTATCGCCAGTTCGAACATGTGCGAAAATCGGCAATCGCGATCCTTGCGAGCATCATCGCCGGATCGCTGACGGCGGCAGGTTCGGCGGTAGCAATCGCGTGGGCGATGGGTGCAGGAACTGGCGCAATCATTTCCGTCGCTCCCAAATCAGTTACGGCACCTGTTGCGATGGGCATTGCCGAGCAATTGGGTGGATTGCCATCGCTGACAGCTGCATTGGTGATCCTGACCGGAATAACCGGAGCGATGCTGGGCCCGCTGGTGATGAATTTCCTGAGGATATCGGACTGGCAGGCGCGTGGACTGGCGATGGGGACTGCCAGCCATGGCATAGGTACAGCGCGTGCCTTGCAGGTAAATGAAGTGGCTGGGGCGTTTTCAGGCCTCGCCATGGGCCTCAATGCTCTGGCAACAGCAATATTGCTGCCTCTGGCGTGGAAACTGTTTTTCTGACACCGGAAATGAAACTCCATGCAATCTGATTGCGTATGAACAGCGTAGTGAGGCTGAAACCGGAGAGATGCAATGAGACGCCAATCGCTGATTGTAACCGTATTTTGCCTGCTGTTCGGCAGCGCCTCGGCTGCGCCAGTAGCCGCGGGCGAGCTTGGTCAGGGCTCGAAAGTTTCCGCCCATGATTTTGCCTTTCGCTCGATCTCCGGCGAGGAATTGCCATTGAGCCGTTTCAAGGGAAAGACAGTGCTGGTTGTCAACACGGCATCGCAATGCGGTTATGCCGGGCAATTTGCGTCATTGCAAAAACTCTATGACCGGTACAAGGAACGCGGGCTGGTGGTGTTGGCAGTGCCATCGAACGATTTCGGCGGGCAGGAGCCGGGAACCTCAAGCGATATCGAGCATTTTGCCCATGATCAGTATCAGGTAACGTTTCCGCTGACCGAAAAGGTCAGGGTCTCCGGTTCCAGGGCAGTTCCGTTCTACAAATGGGCTGGCGAGGAAGCGGGCATCTCTGGCAAGCCGCGCTGGAATTTCCACAAATATCTGATCGGGCCCGATGGTGCTTTCATTGGCTGGTTCAGTACCCAGACCGAACCGGATTCGCCGAAGCTGGTGCGGGCAATCGAAAAGAACCTGCCTGCTCCTGCCTGGCTGAAGAGTGAGCCGGCAACGGTCTCGGCAGAAAAGGCAAGTTTGCAATAGCGGGCTGGTAACGGGTTGCGTCAACGCCGGACCAACGTTGCGAGAAATGTTGGCGTGGCCTTGAGCAATGCCTGCCAAACGGCTATCGACGGAAGTGAGGTAGCAACCACAATGCAGGGCAGGCCGGCTTAACGCATGATCGACAAATTCAGACCGCTTTTGCTGCTTCTGGCAGCGATATCCTTCGGACTTGGCATCTCGCTGCCGCTTATCCGTTTCGAAAAACTGTATTTCTTTGCCGAGACGCCATCCCTGCTGAGCCTGGTTGCCGGCTTGTGGAGCAAGGGGGACTGGGGCCTTGCGGGCCTGGTCGCTGCATTCTCGCTGGTTTTCCCGGTGGTCAAAATGTTCACGGTGTTTGAAGCCGCGTTCAGGGCAGGCCGATTTCCGGCCTGGGCAGGCGTTCTGGCAAAATGGTCGATGATGGATGTGTTGCTGGTTGCGATCCTGGTATTTGCTGCCAAGACCAGCGGTCTGGCGACTGCAGTAAGCCAGCCGGGAATCTGGCTTTTTGCCCTGTCGACCATCGCCACGGCAATTGCATCCATGGGGATCGACACCGAACACTGACCATGGTGTCGCAAGACAAGCAAAAGCCGCACCCTTGAAAGGATGCGGCTTGAATTCTCACCAGGGAAGCACGGTCCTCGAAGGACAGAGCAGCTTAGTGGCGGTATTCCTGAATACGCGTAGTGCGCAGGCCGGCAAGGCCGTGGGCATCGATCGAACTTTGCCAGGAAAGGAATTCCTCTACCGTCAAGGTATACCGGTCACAGGCCTCCTCGAGTGACAGCAGTCCGCCGCGAACTGCAGCGACCACTTCAGCCTTGCGCCGGATTACCCAGCGCCGGGTTGAGGAAGGCGGCAGATCGGCAATCGTCAATGGGCTGCCATCCGGTCCGATAACATATTTCACACGTGGTCTGACGTGATCGGTCATAACTCAATACTCACTACAATTGACCAATTTCATGATCAAGCTATGCCAATCGCCTTAAATTTTGGCTAAGGCTGCAGTTACAATTGGGTAAGGTTTGACACTTTTCGCAGCGCATGTTTGCCGCTAGAACATTGAGGCGCGAACGCGCGGAGGAGATGCCGGGAGCCGAAGCTCGGATGCTGGCGAAAAAGGGGCGAAAAGCTTTTTGTTTTCAGAATCTTACCGAACCGTAGCTTATGTGAACGGGTTGTTTTGCCTTTACCTCGCTCTTGGCATGCTGCCTGCCATGCTCGTCGATATCATTGATGGAAATGAGGACTGGCGCGGTTTCCTTTCGGCAATTTTCCTGGTCAGCAGCCTTTCCGGTGCGGTAATTCTTGCCAATCGCGGACAGTTTCAGCCGTTTTCGCTGCGCATCGGTTTCCTGCTGGTAACGACACTGTGGCTGTCGACTTCGCTGGTTTCATCCCTGCCGTTCCTGTTTGGCGCGCGCGACATCACCTTTACCGATGCCGCATTCGAGGCGGTGTCGGGGCTGACGACAACAGGTGCCACGGTCTTTTCGGGCCTTGATGACATGCCGAGAGGTCTGTTGTTGTGGCGTTCAACCACGCAATGGCTGGGTGGAATCGGGATCGTTGCCATGGGGTTGCTGGTATTTCCGTTCCTGCGCATCGGTGGAATGCAGTTCTTTCGCATGGAATCATCCGAGCGCTCCGACAAGCCGGTCGCGCGCATCCAGACTTTCGCAATCTCGCTGATAGGGCTCTATTGCGTGCTGACGCTGCTTTGCATGGTGCTGTATGCATTTGGCGGCATGGGATGGTTCGATGCGCTCAATCACGCGATGACGACCATCTCAACAGCCGGCTTTTCCACCCATGACAGCTCCTTCGCCAAATATGGCGATCTTGTTCTGGTGACAGCGATTGTTTTCATGCTGATCGGGGCAATGCCGTTCACGGCGTTTTTCCTGCTGGTGCTCAACAATGACTACAAGCGCGCCATGGATAGCCAGATCCTGGCTCTCTTGCTGATCATCCTCATGCTGATGGTCCCGGCCTTTGCCAGCGCAAGCGCGCATGGCAGCCTTAGCGCAGCCGATGCGCTGATCCATTCGCTTTTCAATGTTGTCTCGATTGTGACAACAACCGGCTATGCCACGACCGACTACACCCAGTGGGGAACGCTTTCCGCCGGTGTCTTCCTGGTAGCGATGTTCGTGGGCGGTTGTGCCGGCTCAACGGCTGGTGGTTTCAAGACCTATCGCCTGATCATCCTGTTCCAGACGCTGCGTGTTTCGGTTCGCGAACTGGTTTATCCCAACGGGGTGTTCCCGGTCTATTACAACAACAAGCGGATCTCGCCCGAAGCGCTCCAGTCGGTGACGACCTTTTTCACAGCCTATATCGCGATCCTGTTCCTGTTCACGCTACTCCTGGCAGCGACCGGTCTTGATCTGGTTACGGCATTTACCGGAACACTTGCAACGCTATCCAATGTTGGTCCGGCACTGGGCGAAATCATAGGCCCGGCGGGACATTTCGGATCGCTGAGCGATACGGCGAAATGGCTACTGATCATGCTGATGTTCCTGGGACGGCTTGAGATCATGACCATTCTGGTCATTGCAAGCCCGGTATTCTGGCGCGGCAATTGAGGCCTGGAGCGAAGCTGTTGCAGTCAGCGCCAAGGCGCCGCCGGGCGTTTCTGCCCAAGCTGTTGCCGTGCTGCCATCAGATTTTGCATGGATCATGAAAGCTGCGTCCTGAAACAGCGGCGAGACGGCCCGGAAGGCAAAACTCGCCATTTTGCGGTCACCCAGTTTTTCGCCTGCAATATCCATCAACAGTGTTGCCGTAAGTGGCGCATGGAACACGATCCCGCGATAGCCTTCCACCTTGCGGGCATAATCCGCGTCATAATGGATGCGATGTCCGTTGAAGGTCAGGGCCGAATAGCGAAACATCCAGACAGGGTCTGGGTGAACCTGGCGCGACAGGGTTGTCATATCCCGCGATGGCGGTTGCTGCTGCACCGGCGCTGGCGCATCAGGCGTTGGATCAGTGCGGTAAACAAGGTCCTGTTCCTCGGTGATGAGCATTGTATCACCCTCGCTGATTTCATGAAGCATGGTGAGGAATACCAGGTCCCCGGACCTGCCGGTCTTTGCGGCTATCGAGGTTATCGTTGTCTTTCGACTGGCCGTCATGCCTATTTGCAAGGGATGATGGAAACTGATGCGGCTTCCGGCCCACATACGGCGGGGCAGGGGAATTGGCGGCATGAAATCGCCGCGCGCCGGGTGGCCGTCCCGTCCCAGCTTGCCTGCAGGAAACGCATCCGCAAACCAAAGCCAGTGCCAGCCAAAAGGAAGTGGCGAGCCTTCCACCAGATTGCACAGCCCCCGTTCAGAGACGCGCCCCTCCATGGTGGCATTCATCAATTCGGCCTGACGGGCATCAATTACCGCTGACGCTACGCGCGTCCTGCCTATCCAGGCTTCCAGTCCTTCAAATCCGTGGCTATTCATGCGAGTCTCGTTGCTTCGGTTTTGCTCAGGTGCATCTTGCCCTGACAGGGGATGCGTTGTCATGAATGAATTGCTGACGCCCGTTGAAATGGCGCTTGCTGACGCACTGGCGATCAAGTCCGGGGTTTCAGGCATCGTGCTGATGCAAAGTGCCGGCCGTGCTGTATTCGAAAGGGCGACCGGTCTTGTCGAGGCCGGCCGCAGGGTTCTCGTCCTATGCGGCACTGGAAACAATGGCGGCGATGGTTTCGTTGCTGCCTGTCTGTTGCGCGAAGCCGGCTATGGTGTCGAGGTCGCATTGGCGGGAGACCCCGACAAGCTCAAGGGCGATGCTGGGATTGCGTATCAGCGGATGCTTGAGAGCGGCATTGTGCCTGTTGACGCTTTTTGCTGCCGACCGGAAAAGGCTGGCCTGATTGTCGATGCATTACTCGGCGCTGGTCTTGATCGTCCGGTGACTGGCAAGCTTGGCGCGTTGATTGAGGCTGTGAATGCCAGCGGGGTAAAGGTCCTGGCAGTGGATCTGCCGAGCGGCATCAACGGGGCGACCGGTTCAGCAATGGGCGTCGCGATTGTTGCGCAACATACGGTCACCTTCTTTCGCAAGAAGCCGGGTCATGTGCTCTATCCGGGACGCGGGCATTGCGGCGAAGTCACACTGGCACAGATCGGCATTGATGATCACGTGCTTCAGGAGGTTCGCCCGCAGATCGTTGAAAACACGCCAGCATTGTGGGGCAGGGAATTTCCGGCTGCTGCCGCAACCGGTCACAAATATGATCGCGGTCATGCGCTGGTTGTCAGCGGCCCGCCCTTTCGCACAGGTGCTGCGCGCCTGTCGGCGAAGGCAGCATTGCGGGCAGGCGCGGGGCTGGTGACGATGGCAAGTCCGCCTGCAGCCATGGCGGAAAACGCAGCCCATCTGACAGCCGTCATGCTTCGTGAAATGGCGGATGCCGAAGGGTTGAGCAATATTCTGGCTGACAGGCGCTTCAATGCGATTTTGGCTGGCCCTGGCGGCGGAGCTGATCAGGCGATGCGCGACACGGTCCAGGCGATGCTCGCATCCGGGCGCGCCTGTGTGCTGGATGCGGATGCGCTGACCGCCTTTGGCGACAATCGTGAAATGCTTTTCTCGCAGATCAGGGTAGCTGGTGGAGAGGTGGTGCTGACACCGCATGGTGGCGAATTTTCACGACTGTTTGGTGAGACAAACGGGGATCGGCTGGGTGCTGCGCGCCTGGCAGCGGGGAAATGCGGTGCAACGATCATTCTCAAGGGTGCTGACACGGTTATTGCCACAGCTGATGGCAGAGCCGCCATCAACACCAATGCGCCGCCCTGGCTTGCCACTGCAGGCTCTGGCGATGTGCTGGCAGGGATTGTCTGCGGATTGCTGGCGCAAGGCATGAACGGATTTGCTGCGGCTGGCGCTGCAGTGTGGATACATGGCGTAGCAGCGCAGGAATTCGGGCCTGGATTGATTGCCGAGGACATCGAAAAATACATGCCTGCTGCCTTTCGCGAACTGAATTCCTGTATCACGCAATTGTAACGAAGCATGCAACAGCGTGATTGTGCGACCATATTCGTGCCGCATTGCGGCATAGTGTGCAGCACGATATTGCGGTGCAGCAAACTGTACCGCTAACGCAAGGGGCGAAACATGAATTTGAAATCTTCCGCTGCGGCTCTGGCCGCCATGGGATTGCTTGTGCTTTCCTTCAACCCGGCAAATGCCGATACGCAATGTGGCGGGGCATCCTGGTATGCCTTGACCAGCAAGACTGCATCCGGGGAACCGATGCGCGCCGACAAACTGACTGCCGCGCACAAGAAGCTGCCATTTGGCACAAGGCTGAAAGTCGTCAACAAGCGCAATGGCAAGGCCGTCGTGGTTCGCATCAACGACCGTGGGCCTTTTGTGAAGGGGCGCATTCTTGACCTGTCAAAAGCGGCAGCAAGGGAACTGGGCTTCATCGGTGCGGGGCATACCGAAGTCTGCATGCAGGTGCTTGCCCGGCCATAATTTCGGCTTGGGGTCAGCAGGGCTTGGAAATGCCTGCCATTTTGCCTTATATGAGAGGCAACAGGAACTGCACGGCCTTTAACCGTGCCTGAACCGGGTTTTATCATGCTGAACTCCCTCGATCTTCCCGGACGTCCGGAAGACACCCGCATCGTTGTAGCAATGTCGGGTGGCGTTGATTCATCCGTTGTGGCGGGCCTGCTGAAGCAGGAGGGCTATGACGTGGTGGGAATGACGTTGCAGCTTTACGATCACGGCGAGGCCGTGCATCGCAAGGGTGCGTGTTGCGCCGGCCAGGACATCCATGATGCGCGGCGTGTGGCCGAGACCCTGGGAATTCCCCATTATGTGCTCGACTATGAAGCGCGCTTCCGCGAAGCGGTCATCGATCCGTTTGCCGAAAGCTATATTGCCGGTGAAACCCCAATTCCCTGCGTTTCGTGCAACCAGACGGTCAAGTTTGCCGATCTGCTGACGACAGCGCGGGATCTGGGTGCGGCAGCCCTTGCCACTGGTCATTATGTCCGCTCGATGATCGCTGATCCGGCAACGGGAAGGCGTGCCCTGCATCGTCCGCTCGATGAAGCGCGCGACCAGAGCTATTTCCTGTTTGCCACCACACAGGAGCAACTGGATTTTCTGCGCTTTCCCCTTGNNGATTTCCTGCGCTTCCCGCTTGGCGGCTTGCCTAAGTCGCGAACCCGCGAGATTGCCCGCGAGCTTGGCCTGGTGGTGGCTGAAAAGTCCGACAGCCAGGACATCTGTTTCGTGCCCAAGGGCAAATATTCGGATGTAATTGCGAAGTTGCAGCCGAAGGCAGGCGATGCAGGCGAAATCATCCATATCGACGGGCGGGTGCTTGGGCATCACGACGGCATCATTCACTACACGATCGGTCAGCGGCGCGGCATTGGCGTTGCTACTGGCGAGCCGATCTATGTGGTGCATCTGGATGCTGCCAATGCTCGTGTCGTTGTTGGGCCGCGCGAGGCGCTTGCAACACGTCGGGTGCATCTGCGCGACGTCAATTGGCTTGGCGATGTGGCGCTCAGGGATCTGCCGCCCGATGGCCTGGAAATTCTTGCAAAGATACGTTCATCGCGCCCTCCGGCAGAAGCGAGGCTCTTCTGGCGCGATGGTGCCGTGCGTGTCGACCTCGTCGGTGGCGAAAGCGGTGTTGCGCCCGGCCAGGCTTGTGTCTTCTATGCGGATGACAGCGAAGGCGCGCGGGTGCTGGGCGGCGGGTTCATTTCCCGATCCGAGCGTGATGCCTCGGCCGAAGCCGCCCTTCAGCGCCTTGAATTGATGGGTCGCGACGACAAGGTGGCAACAAGTTCGCAAAGAGCGTGAAGAGGCGTGCCGCGACTGCTTGACAGGTTGGCGGTCGCTTCCTTATATGCGCGCAAGATGACATGCGCCGAACCGGTTCGTTTGAGCCAATCAAGGCCAGAGGTCATGGCAGAGTAGCTCAGTTGGTGAGA
>JAGRLM010000220.1 GCA_020441795.1 Nitratireductor sp. | reverse complement strand
CCGCGCAATCCGGTCTCCGTCTTTTCCAGAGGTCCGGCAATCTGGCAAAACGAGATATGGTCCCAGCCATTGCCGGGATGCGAAAACCCGAGTTGCTCGTTGGCTGCCGCAGTAATGAGCGCCCCCGTTCGGGCAAGATCCGCGGCCTCATGCGTGGCAATCTCGAAGCCAAGTGCACCGGCATCGCAAATCACGAAACTGTCGCCACCAAAGGCTGTATCAACCTTGACTTGGCCGATGCCCGGCACTTCGAGCAATGCATCCAGCCTGTCGACAAAGGAAGGCACATTGCGGATCGTGATCGCATTGGCACGTCCGCCGCGCGTGTCGGCAACAACTTCAACAAGGCCGGCAGGTGCTTCCAGCGTTATGCGTGTCTCGTCGCCGGTCATCGGCAGAATGCCCGTCTCCAGCAGTACCGTCGCAACGCAAATCGAGTTTGATCCCGACATTGGCGGCGTGTCTTCCGGTTCCATGATCAGAAACGCTGCATCGGCTTTCGGATTTTTCGGCGGTATCAGCAAATTCACGTGGCGGAAAACCCCGCCCCTCGGCTCGTTGAGCATGAAGCGGCGAAGCGTTTCATCGCGCGCCAGAAATTCGCGCTGCTCCCATAGCGTTGCTCCCGGTGGTGGCGTCACGCCACCAACAATCACATCACCCACCTCGCCTTCCGCATGGCACGATACGGTATGGATGACCTTGCTCGAAAACATCTGGTCAATCCCGTCCGGCCATTGCGCCGGCCTTGCTCGCGGCAATCTGCGCCTCGTGGCGCTGCCTCTTGCGCTTCTTTGCAGCGTCAAGATCAGCCGCGACATGCGCCTCACCGCGCCGGACGGCAAGTTCGACCTGCTTTTGGCGCTCAGCCAATGCTGCCTTGCGTTCAGCATCCAGCCGGTCATGGCAATGCGGGCATGAAACACCCTTCTCATATTGCCGTGTCTGCTTGTCTGCTTCGGTGATCGGCATCCGGCAGGCATGACACAGGTCGTAATCACCAACCTTCAGGCCATGGCCAACCGAGACGCGGTTGTCGAAGACAAAGCACTCACCCTCCCACAGGCTTTCTTCCTCCGGCACTTCTTCAAGATATTTCAGGATGCCGCCCTTGAGGTGATAGACTTCCTCGAACCCTTCCGCCTTGACGAAGGCCGTCGCCTTTTCGCAGCGTATTCCGCCAGTGCAGAACATCGCAATCTTCGGCTTGTTGTGAAAGCGGTCCTTGTTTTCGCGGAACCAGGCCGGAAAATCGCGGAAATTCACGGTATCAGGGTCAATCGCACCCTTGAAGGTGCCGATGGCGACCTCGTAATCGTTACGGGTGTCGATCAGCACCGTGTCGGGATCGCTGATCAGCGCATTCCAGTCACTCGGCATGACATAATCGCCGACCACCTCATTGGGATCGACGCCCGGCACCCCCATGGTGACGATTTCCTTTTTCAGCCGCACCTTCATGCGGTTGAACGGATTTTCTGCAGACTGGCTTTCCTTGTGCTCGATATCAGCAAGCCTCTGATCGCTTTTCAGGAATGCATGAAAGGCTGCAATGGCTTCGTCCGTTCCCGCAACCGTTCCATTGATCCCTTCTTTCGCCAGCAGCAGGGTTCCGAAAATCCCGTGCTGCTTGCAGAAGTCCAGCAGACGCGGCTGCATTTCCCGATAGTCGGGCAGCGACACGAATTTGTAGAGGGCGGTTACGACGAACATGTTCTTTATCCTGTTTGCAGTCCTGCTTTTTCCTTCCCGTCCGGGGATACTCCCTTCAGGCCAAACTTCAAGACCCGATCATCCGGCAAGCAGGCATGGGCTGATACGACATTTTGGCACAGTTTGCCGGGAAATAACCATTACACTTGCCGCGTGTCGTGGCATAGTTTGTGTGAGGAACAAGCGAGGAGAACGATCATGCCGGGACTTTTGCCAGATGTGGATGCAGATGGATTGCTGGAATATTCGGTCGTTTTCACCGACCGTTCGTTGAACCACATGTCGAAGGCCTTTCAAAAGGCAATGAATGACATTTCCGGCATCCTGAAGAAGGTTTACAACGCCGATGGCGTCGCAATTGTTCCCGGCGG
>JAGRLM010000219.1:1921-2679 GCA_020441795.1 Nitratireductor sp. | reverse complement strand
TCGCCCTTCATGTCCTCCATGCCGGCTGCCGGCTTTATGGAGATGCCGCCGGTGTCAAACACAACACCCTTGCCGATAAAGGCGAGCGGCTGGTCCTTGGCCTTGCCGCCATTCCATTTCATCACGACAAGGCGCGGCGGGCGAACCGAGCCTTGCGCGACGCCCAGAAGCGCACCCATCTTGAGCTTGCGCAGTGCCTTTTCTTCAAGAACCTCAACCTCAACACCCAGTTTTTCCAGGGCTTTTGCGCGTTCGGCGAATTCGACCGGTCCCAGAATATTGGCAGGCTCATTGACCAGATCGCGGGCAGTCATCACGCCATCCGTGACGCCATCCAGCGTCTTGAAAGCCTTTTTGGCTGCGGCATGGGATTCGGCTGCGAATGTCACGCGCGCAAGTTTCGCTTCCTTGCGGTCCTTCGTCTTGTAGGTGTCGAAATCATAAGACCGCAATTTTGCGCCGGCTGCAATCATGGCCAAAGCGTCGCCGCTGATTTCACCCGCATCGCCATCAGCGATAATGGTCGCCTGTGCCGATTTGGAAACCGCCGCAAAGATCTTGCCGCCGGTTTTCAGCCAGTCGGCTTCCTTGTTGGCATCCTTGCCGCCAATTCCTGCCAGTACCAGCCGGTCAATGCCACTGGCCGGAGCCATGATTTCCAGCACGGTTGCATTCTTGCCGGTGAATTCAGCCGTTTTCATTGCCTGGGAAATACGCCCGTCATGGTCGAGCGCACCAGCGATTGGCGGCAATTTGCC
>JAGRLM010000219.1:0-1858 GCA_020441795.1 Nitratireductor sp. | reverse complement strand
GGCAGGTTGTTTGGCCATGGGATTTCCCTGAATTGTTGGATCAAGATCAGCAGCAGATTCGGTGCCACAATTGAAGCATTTCATTTAGCGCGTTTATGGGGCGCTGTCTTCCCCACGCAATGCAAGGGTTTTGCCGGGTCTGCATGCAGCAATCGCCGTGATTGGCACTGTTTGAGTGGCGATGCGGCAACACCTGAGAAAAAAGGCATTAAATCCCTGTTTACCTTGTCCTTTCGTCCAATTTTAGTCATTTCCTGAAAGACTTGTTAATGGGATGGTAACCACGGAAATCCTGCGCATGCCGGAGACGCTACCGCAAAGTGGAGCTACCGGGAAAACAAAGCCCGTGATTGCTCCCTTGAGCCTTCAAATTGCCGCAAGGCTGGCTACTGTGCGGGCAGGCCCGTGGGCCGGACAACGAAAATTATCGCATTTGCGCTGGCAAGGCTGCAGGGCGAATGACAACGAGCAAACAGGGACGCGAACCGGAAACATGGGCGTATGAAGCTGATCGAGCGCTACATCTTCAAGCGCGCCGGTGCCGCGGCATTGATCACGCTTGGCTCGCTGGCTGGCGTTGTCTGGATCATCCAGGCCCTGAAAGAGCTCGATGTCATCACCAACAAGGGGCAAACGATCATTGCCTATCTTGCGCTGACAACCCTTGCCATCCCGATGTTGCTGTTGGCTGTCATTCCCATCGGCCTCTTGCTCGCAACCGTCTTTACCGTCAACACGATGAACGGAAATTCGGAGCTGGTGGTGATCAATGCCAGCGGTGCATCAAGCTGGATCCTGGCAAAACCGCTGCTGATACTGGCATTGCTTTGCAGCCTGTTCACGGGACTTGTCGGGCATTTCGTTTCGCCCTGGAGCCTGGTGACGCTGAAAGTTTTTGCGACGGAAATGCGGGCAGACCTGGTTTCGATACTTGTTCGCGAAGGCGAATTCACCCGTATCGAGGACGGGTTGGTCTTCCATGTTGCCAAGCGTGAAGCGGGCGGCGTTCTTTCGGGAATTCTGATTTCAGACGAACGTGAAGCGGGCAAGTCGGTGATCTTCACCGCAAGCAAGGGCTATGTCAGCAAGCAGGATGGCGGCGCCTATCTTCTTCTCAAGGAAGGGGAAATCCAGCAGCGCGACGCCAAGAGCGATGGCGTGACGGTCATTAAATACGATACCTACCTCTTCGATCTTTCGACCTTTGCCCGAAAGCTTGAGGTCAGCGACCTGCGCCCGAAGGAGCGGACAACGCCGCAATTGCTGAATCCGGACCCGAATGACCCCTACTACAAGGACAAGCCTGGACTTTACCGATCGCAAATTCACGAACGCTTCTCGGAAATGCTCTGGCCTTTCGCCTATGTCATCCTGATGCTGGCCTATGCCGGGCAGGCAAGGTCAAGCAGACAGGGCCATGGCTCGGCAATCGGGGCGGCCATGCTGACGGTCACTTTCCTTCGCGGTTTGGCATTTTCGGCAGTCAGCGCCTCGAAATCTGACGAGTCGGCTGTCTGGCTGGTCTATCTTCTGCCGCTCATTGCCATTGTGGTCGGAAGCTATTTCCTGGTTCAGAACCGTCCGGTGCAACTGCCGGCGGACTGGCAGAAGCGCATTGATGCAGCAAGCCTGGCGCTTGACCAACGCGCGACATTGCTGCGCGAGCGCTATGCGGCCTGGCGCAGGCGATCAGCGAGGCTCGGCGCATGATCGGGAAAACGCTGTTCGGCTATATTGCAGTCAGATTTGCCAAGACCGTGGCGGCGATGATGATTTCGCTGCTGCTGCTCATCGTGCTGATCGATTTTGTCGAGCAGTTGCGAAAGGCATCCGAGGTGAGCGACGTCTCGCTGATGGC
>JAGRLM010000218.1 GCA_020441795.1 Nitratireductor sp. | reverse complement strand
GGACCGGGAGGACCGTCGTGTGGCGGAAGTCAACGTGCCGGCACTGCGCAAGGACCTCGAACGCTATCTCGACATAAGGGAGAGGGCGACGGCCAAGTACAGACTGGAAGAGGAAGGACATCGCAAACGCACCTCGATCGACATTCCGTCCCTGTCGCCAGCCGCGGCGCGGGCAATGGAAAAGGTCCGCGACGCCATCGACAGGAACGACCTGCCAGCGGCGCTAGGCTTTGCGCTGGCCGACCGCGTGGTGAAGGCCGAACTCGACACCTTCAACAAGGCTGTTTCGGAGCGATTCGGGGAGCGGACTTTGCTCGGCAATGCGGTCAAGGACCCGTCGGGATCGACTTTCGACAAGGCCGCGCACGGCATGTCGCCCGGTGACCGGGAGAAGCTCAGCACCGCATGGCCGACCATGCGCGCCGGCCAGCAACTGGCCGCCCATGAGCGCACCCAGCAGGCCCTGAAACAGTCCGAAGCGCTGCGCCAAACGCAAACCAAAAGCCAGGGGCTGAAGCAGTGAGCCGGCGTCGCCGGACCGTGACCGTTGCCGCTCTCGCCTGCATCCCTCTCGCGCTGTTCGGCCTGGGATATGGTGCCGGCTTTCGGATCAATCTGACACCGAGCTATCCGCTCGGACTTTGGCGGATCGAAACGCTGAACCGCGAGGTCCGGGTCGGGGATCGGATATTCCTTTGCCCGCCGCTGACCGAGAGGTTTCGTCAGGCACGCGAGCGCGGATATCTGCGGCGCGGCCTCTGCCCCGGCTGGCTCAGCCCGCTAATCAAGACCATCGTGGCGCTGCCCGGGCAGTCGGTTGAGATCGGTACATCCGTTGCGATCGACGGTCTCGCTCTGCCGCAATCCGCAATTCAGCCGCGTGACGGATCAGGCCGGGAGCTGACGCCCGATCCCGGGGGCGTCGTGCCCCCAGACACGCTGTTTCTCCTCTCAACCTTCAGAGGTTCTTATGACTCACGATATTTTGGGCCGGTTCCTGCCACAAGCATACTCGGTTTTGCGGAACCGGTTCTCACCTTTGAGCCGTAGAGTCTTCACAGGTGTCGGCCTTGTTGGCATGGCCGTTGCCATCGGCGTTCTCGCGTGGAGCGGTCACGTGTCGGCCCTTCCGCTGGCCTGCGCTTTTCCAGCTCTTTGGGTCTTCTCGCCGACGCGGTTCATGGCAGGCATCGTGTCGATGGCCTATTTTCTGGCAGCGTCGCGTGACCTGCCGCAGAGCGCCTCGGCCTATCTCGAGGTCGGTATGATCGAAAGCGTTGGGCTGTGGTTTGCAGCCTCCGCCAGCTTCGTGCTCGTGCATACGCTGCTCTGGACATCGAAGCCGGGATGGCTACGTGCAGCGCGGTACGGCGTGGTGTCGACCCTGATGGCTTTACCGCCCTTGGGCATCACCGGTTGGGCGAGCCCGATTACGGCTGCCGGTGTTATGTTTCCGGGATGGGGCTGGTTCGGACTGGCAGCCACGGCGACCGGGCTGCTCGTCATGACAACGAGGGTCTGGCCGGTCGCCGCGCTTGCCTTCGGAGGAGCCTGGGCATGGTCTACCGCACCATTGGGGCCACCCAACATGCCTCAGCGGTGGATCGGGATCAATACTGGCTTCGACTATTCAAACATGACGAATGCGAACGGCTATCTGCAGAGTTTTTCAACGATCACTAAGGTTAAGCAGGCAGCAAGCGAGGGGCATTCGGTGATCGTTCTTCCTGAAAGCGCTCTTGGAACATGGACGCCGACAACCGAACATCTTTGGGCCAATACCCTAATGGGAACAGACGTGACCGTACTTGGCGGCGCCATTGCTCCAAAAGCTGAAGGCTACGACAACGTCATCGTCAAGGTAACGGCCGATGGAAGCGAAGTCGTCTACCGTCAACGAATGCCCGTGCCGGTCGCCATGTGGCGGCCTTGGTCTCCGGGCGGCGCCACCGCTGAGTTCTTCCGCAATCCGGTCGCCGAGGTTAACGGTTTTCGGATTGCACCCGTCATTTGCGCAGAACATCTGCTTATCTGGCCAATCCTCCAGTCAATGATAAATCAACCGGATGTCGTGGTTGCAATCGGCAATGGCTGGTGGGCGCAAGGCACCGATGTTGTCGCCAATCAGGTGGCGCAGGTTCAGGCCTGGACAGCACTCTTTGACACGAAATTCGTACACAGTTTCAACAAACTAGATAGTGACTGGAACTGATTTGGAGTGGCTGGCCACATTCTGCACTTTTTTGGCGTGATACAATCTTGCATTGCTTTCTAGCATGGAAGCACCTTGTGTTCGTCACGTCAAACCCGGTGCGAAAGCCTCAAAAAGTCTTTTCGTTTGTAGGTGGTCCCTGCGTATGGCTACTCCCAGGCAAAACACCCTCGCGATGGCGCTTACCCGGATATCCGAAGCTGTTGACGATTTCATGCTTGAGCAAGCAGTTGTCTCTATTGCGGACCTCTACGGTGTGAAATCGATTGCCTTTCTAGGCACGGGTATTCCGGGGAGGCCGACGGATCCGGTTCTCGCCGTGACTTACTCTACCGATTGGGTCGAGCACTATAAAAGACAGTGCTACGCTAAAGTCGATCCGGTTATCCAGGAGGGATTTAGCCGCCTTCTTCCTTTTGACTGGACAGAATTCGGGCCTTTCGAGGGGCAGGTCAGGAAACTCTTCGGGGAAGCCGCTGAGTTCGGCCTTGGACGGCAGGGATTGACCATCCCTGTGCGCGGTCCCGGGGGCGACCGGAGCCTGTTTACCATTACCTCGGATTTAGGTCCACGTGAATGGCATTGCCTCAAAGCCGAGTTCCTGTGGGATTTCCATGTCTTGGCTGTTCATGTCCACGAGAAGGCACGGCAACTGGGCGGTGACCTGATCCAGACCTTGAAGCTGTCGCCTAGGGAACTGGAGTGCCTGCAATGGATATCCGAGGGCAAGACAGCCTGGGAATGTGGTCAGATCCTTGGCATATCTGAACACACGGTTCGCTGCTATCTCGAAGCAGCTCGAAATAAACTGAATGCAGTTAGCAACACCCATGCTGTGTCGCTTGCTCATTCCGCAGGTCTGTTCATCCCACGGCTGTAAATCCGGTCGAATGCCGGGATTTCGTCGGCGATCCGCGGTAACTATCGCCTTTTCCGTCGTATACCAACGTACGGAGACAGCAATGATCTTGACAATAGAAAGCCCGGAGCGGTCGAATTTTTCTGATCTGATCGATGACATGTTCCGGATGCGTGCGGAAGTGTTTTCCGGAAGGCTCGGATGGGAAGTGACCGTCAACGGTGGACGGGAGATCGATCGCTTCGACGATGAAGACCCTATCTACCTGGTCTCGGTCGATGAAAGGACCGGATTGCTCAGGGGCGCTCTGCGCTTGCTGCCGACCACCGGGCCGAACATGCTCAGCGATGTGTTTGGGGTACTGACCCCAGAGGGCGCGCCCCAAAGTCCGCTCATCTGGGAAAGTTCGCGCTTTGCGATCAATCCCCGGGTTTTGGCGGGTGAGGACCGGGCAAATGCGAACCATAGGGTGAATGCGGTTACGCTCGAACTTCTCTGCGGAATCGTGGAGATTTGCCGGATATCCGGTATCGAGCACATCGTTTCCGTGTTTGATGCGCGGATGGCGCGCATATTCCGGGCGGTCGATTGCCCGTTCCGTGTGATCGGAACGCCGACCAAGATCGGCAAGACGATGACTTATGCAGCCCTGTTTGAGATGTCGGACGGGATGCGGCAACGTCTGGGAAGGGTCGGAGGATTTGACAAGCCTGTTTTGACAAGCATGACCGCCTTGGCGAATTAGCGACTGCTCCATGGGAAAGTTGCCTGACGCAATTCATGCCATGCGCAGCAAAATGCTGGAAAATCTTGGCGCTGTGGAATAGAACCTGTCTCGAGGCGGTACGCGCCGCCTCGGGGCGTGGAAACCCCTCTCTAGCGGATTGGTGTCGGCCGTTCCGGCACCAAGATCCTTCGGCTTACGGCCGGGGGCCTGCGACGTATGTCCAGGCGCCCCGGTGCTAAAGGTCGTAGGGACCGTCTAGAGCGGTTTTCCAACCCCCGGCTTGGGGTCGAGATCTTTCTCTGCCGCGGGGGCGCACCGCGGCCCAAGCCGCGGGATGACCGAGTGCCGAAACAGGCTTTGTCAAACAAAGGTGCTGCCAGACCATTCAGTACATGCTCGGTATTGGCGCTGCTCGACGGATTGACATCCGAAGAAATCTCGCACCTCGCCATCGATATCATTCACGAAAACAGACGGCGGGTGAATGCGGCACAAATCCTCTTTGAGAAGCTCGAGGAATTTGAGACAGCGGGCAGATCGGTGCAAGCTTTGGAAAATCTGCGACGCGAATATCGTGTTGCCATGCTTGAACTCAAAATCCACCATGAACTGGTGCGATTGATTGTCGAAGTCCTCGGGCATGTTCCTGATTTATCAGAAGACAGATCACTTCAGTGAAATAACTCGGCTCCCCCAATCACCCTTGCAAAAATGGAACATTGATCCATAATTGCAAGGATGATTGAACGGCTTGCGCTCTCTGCAGCTACCGCTCTGGTGGCCGATTTTCCGGCTGTCGCCATACTTGGTCCCCGCCAGGTAGGCAAAACTACGCTTGCCCTCGAGATAGCGGAAGGAAGGGACGCGCTCTATCTCGATTTGGAATCCGAAGCCGACCGGGCAAAGCTTGCGGAACCAGAACTTTTTCTGCGTGAGCATCAGGCAAGGCTTGTCATTCTTGACGAGATCCATCGCGTGCCCGAGATATTCCAAACGCTGCGCGGTTTGATCGACGAAGGCCGCAGGACAGGCTACCGTTCCGGCCGTTTCATTATTTTGGGATCAGCGGCTATCGATCTCTTGCGCCAGACGGGAGAAACACTGGCAGGACGTATCGCATATTGCGAGCTGTTCCCTCTGAACCTTCTGGAAATTACAAGTGCAACTGATCGCGACCCACAGAGTGTCCTGTGGCTGCGTGGCGGGTTTCCTGACGCTTTTCTGGCGCGCTCCGACAGGGTGAGCCTGACCTGGCGGCGGGACTTCATAAAGACCTATCTTCAACGTGACATCCCCCAGTTTGGACCGCGGATCGCCGAAGAAACCCTGCGCCGTTTCTGGACCATGCTTGCCCATCTCCACGGGGGCATTCTCAACATGGCGAGCCTGTCGCGCTCACTCGGCGTCGACAACAAAACGGTGGCGAATTATCTCGACCTGATGGTGGACCTCCTGCTTGTGCGCAGGCTCGAGCCTTGGCATGCGAATACGGGGAAGCGGCTCGTCAAGAGCCCGAAAGTCTATGTACGCGACAGCGGGCTGATGCATGCGCTTCTCCAAATCGAAACGCGCGAAGCATTGCTCGGACACCCAAAACTTGGCGATTCTTGGGAAGGATTTGTGGTCGAGAATCTCCTCGCTGTCGCGCCCGAAGGTACTGAAGCCCATTTCTATCGCACATCTGCCGGCGCAGAAATCGATCTGGTGTTGCGTTTTGGCGCCGAGAAATGGGCGATCGAGATCAAGCACACCCATGCGCCGAAGGTCAGCCGGGGGTTTCATTTGGCCTGCGACGACATCGCGCCAACGCAACGCTTCATCGTCCATGCCGGACGCGACCGGTTTCCGGTCGCGGAGGGGATTGATGCAATTCCGCTAATGCGCTTGATGGAGCGGCTGAATAGCGAAGGTGAAAAGGACGCGTGATTTCGACTTGCATACGCGGTACACAGACTTAATTGGTCAGTTCCATAAGACATATTATGCGGATTACATCTATAGCGGCCATTTAGTAATGCGACAGTTGGGCCCGTTAGAGATGCGACAGTTTTCGCCCTTCTAGCTGGTCAAGTTCAACGCTGGAAGGAAGACTGGTTTCCGACGCCGAAGTGCCGATGGAGCTGCCATGTCTTGTTTGACCACCATGTCGCAGAAAGAGCTGAACCGACTTGAAGCGGTTCAAAAGATCAAGGATGGCCGGTTGAGTGTCGTACAGGCGGCTGAGAGCCTGGGGCTGAGCCGGAGCCAGATGCATCGGCTGTTGCAGGCTTATGAGCGTGACGGCGCACCCGGTCTTGTGTCGCGTAAACGCGGCCAGCCCAGCAATCGACGCCATAGCGACGAGTTCCGCAACGCCGCGCTTGATCTGATACGCGAGCGCTATCACGATTTCGGCCCAACACTGGCGCGCGAGAAGCTGATCGAGTTGCATCAGATTGCCGTTGGCAAAGAGACCTTGCGGCAATGGATGACCGAGGCGGGAATCTGGACCTCACGGCGCGAACGCAAGCAGCGCATTTACCAGCCACGCGCCCGGCGCGATTGTTTGGGTGAACTGGTTCAGATCGATGGATCCCATCACTGGTGGTTCGAGGACCGGGGGCCAAAATGCGCCCTGCTCGTCTATATCGACGATGCGACTGGCAAGCTGCTGCACCTGCGCTTTGCGCCATCCGAGAACACGTTCGACTATCTCGTGGCGACGAAGACCTATCTGGAAGAATGGGGAAAGCCGATAGCCTTTTACAGTGACAAGCATGGCGTTTTCCGCTCAACGCACGCATCTGAGAAAGACCGGACGAGCGGCCTGACGCAGTTCGGCCGCGCACTTTACGAACTCAACATCGACATCATCTGCGCCAACACGCCGCAAGCCAAAGGCCGCGTCGAACGGGCGAACAGGACATTGCAGGATCGATTGGTCAAGGAGTTGCGGCTGCGCGGCATCAGCACGCTTGACGGCGCGAATGCATTTGCGCCCGCGTTCATGGCTGATTTCAATGCCCGGTTCGGCAAGGAACCGAGGAACGCAAAGGACATGCACCGCCCCCTCGCCGATCATGAGAATCTGGATGGCGCCATGTGTCGCAAAGAAGTGCGCACGCTCTCACAGTCCCTCACCCTCCGCTACGACAAGGTAATTTTCATTCTCGATCCGACCGACCATGCCAAAACCCTTGTCCGGCAAAAGGTCATTGTCTGCGATTATCCTGATGGACGGCTGGAGATCATGCATGAAGGTGTCACCCTGCCCTACAGAACCTTCGATACGCTGCGCTCTGTTCACCGATCGGAAGTCGTTGAGAACAAGCGTCTGGACGACATTTTGTCGGTGGTCGCCGAGATGCAGGCAGGGCGTGAACAGCAGCGCAGTAAAAGCGGGCCTTCGCGTACGGGCCAGAAGGATCACATGTTTGGTATTCGGGATGGGGCCACAGCCAATGGTTACCACAAACGGGGTCGCAAACCGGGACCGAGAACGGACTTCATGAAAGATCCGCAGATCATTGCCAAACGGCAGAAAGCGCTGGCACGGATGGAGGCTGCG
>JAGRLM010000217.1:210-19779 GCA_020441795.1 Nitratireductor sp. | reverse complement strand
CGCGCCACTTCCTTTTCCAGTGCAAACCGGCTTTCGAGTTCGCGGGACTGTTTTGACGCCCAGGCACCGATACGGCTGCCGCGCGGGCGGGAGTGGAAATAGTCGTCCGCCTCGGCGTCGCTCACGGTCTCGACCACACCGCGAAAGCGGACCGACTTGCGCAGCGATTTCCAGTGGAAACAGGCGGCAGCCTTGTGCGCGGTGAGAATTTCAGCGCCCTTCTGGCTTTCGAAATTGGTGAAGAAGACGATGCCGTCATCGTCATGGCGGCGCATCAGCACCATGCGGACATTGGGCATGCCGTCGCCGTCCACCGTCGCCAGCGCCATGGCCGAGGGGTCATTGGGTTCAGTCTTTTCAGCCTGTTGCAGCCAATCCGTGAAATTTTTCATCGGGTTGTCGTCCATATGGTCACCCTTTCTTAACGCTGTTCGGCCACAATCAGGAACCATAGCCATACCGTGTCCTGATTGAGGCTGACCATGCGTAACCCTGAAACATTTTCAGGTCCGATAATTGCCACCGAATCCCTGCCGATGAACATTAGCGCGCGTTCGCGATTCCTCAAGCTGGCAATGGCACTGGCTCTGGCTTCCAGCGCAACTGGCTGCACGCTCAACAAGACCATGTCTTCGCTTGAAAGCGAACCGGAAATCGTGACCTCTTCGGTCACCAAGCCGGTCAAGGCGGAAGGCATCGACAGTACCGATGCCGAAATGATCAAGAATGTGGTTGCCGAGGCAGAAGCGTCGGAGCCCACTCCCAGCACTTTGGCATGGTCGAACCCTGATACCGGCAATAGCGGAACCATCATGGCGATCGACAAGTTTGTCGGCAGCCATGGCCAGAAATGCAAGAAATTTCAGACTACCGTCGATTCTTTCATGGGCATATCGCTGTACAAGGGCGAAACCTGTGAATTGAAATCCGGTTTCTGGGTGCTGTCCTGGTTCCTACGGGACTGATCGAACCCACGCTTCGCCCGTCCATATTGCAACAATTCATATGGAAAGCGCGATACCAAACTCCCATATTGTATTCAACGATGTCAGGCCGTTTCCCTGCAGGCGAATAATCTTGCATTCGGTTGCCAATCAGGGGCACGGTCGAGGCTGATCCAAACAATACAAATGCGAAAGGGGCACGTATGCGCGATCCGTATTCAGTGCTCGGGGTAAACAAGTCGGCCGACGAAAAGGAAATCAAGTCTGCCTTCCGGAAGCTGGCCAAGAAATTTCATCCGGACCAGAATCCGGACGATCCCCGGGCCAAAGACCGTTTTTCCGAGATCAACCACGCTTATGAAATCCTTGGCGACAAGGACAAGCGGGGGCAATTCGACCGTGGCGAGATTGATGCCGAGGGCAAGCCCAAGTTTGCGGGCTTCGAGGGCTTTGATCCGCGGCAGGGATTTTCGCCGGGTGCAGGCGGCAGGCAGCGACGCCAGGCGCATGGCAGCCCGTTCGGCGCGCAGGGTTTTGGCGGTGCCGAAGACATATTGAGCGAATTGTTCGGCTCTGCCTTCAACCAGGGACGGGCAGGACCAGGAGCGCGCGGTCCTGCAGGCAATGCAGGAAGGCAGTTCGATCTCGACCTTAAGGCGACAGCGCAGGTGAGTGTGGACGATCTGGCGCGGGGAAAGGGCAATGTACGCCTGCCCGATGGCCGACAGCTCTCATTCTCCCTGCCCGATGACGCACGCGACGGACAGATTGTGCGGCTTGCCGGGCAAGGCAAGAAGCAACCGGGGATGAAACCCGGCGACGCGATGATTACCCTGTCATTGGTCCCGCATCCGAAATTCCAGGTTTCAGGTCATGACTTGCGGACGGACGCGGTCCTGCCGCTTTTCACCGCCGTCAAGGGCGGCAAGGTCACCGTTGAAACCCTGGACGGCAAGATTGCGCTTAATGTTCCTGCCTGGACGAATTCGGGCAAGGTGTTCCGGCTCAAGGGCAAGGGCTTGCCCAAAAAGGGCGGCGGCCATGGCGATCTGCTGGTTACTGTCGGCATCGTGCTGCCGGAAGACGGGCGCGAAGGCCTGGAGGCCATGGCCGACAGATGGCAGGAGAAGGCTACCAGCAAAGGATAGGCAGCGCAGATGCGCGCCGCTTGCGGCTCAAGCGTCATTGTGCAATATCCCGCCCAAGATTGACGCGGATTGCGGAGAATATCATGGCGGGAAGCAATGGTTTGCTGGCGGGCAAAAGAGGCCTCATCATGGGCGTGGCCAACAAAAGGTCCATTGCCTGGGGTATTGCCAAGGCATGCGCCGATGCGGGTGCCGAGCTTGCGATGACCTGGCAGGGCGACGCACTTAAGAAGCGCGTCGAGCCGCTTTGCGAGGAACTGGGTGGCAAGATGGCGGGCGATTGCGACGTTACACAGCCTGAAAGCATAGATGCCGTTTTTGATGGTCTGGCCAGGGATTGGGGCAAGCTCGATTTTGTCATTCACGCAATTGCATTTTCCGACAAGGATGAGCTGACCGGGCGCTATGTCGATACGACCGCTGACAATTTTCGCCGCACCATGGATATCTCGGTCTACTCGCTGACATCGATCACGCAGCGCGCAGAAAAGCTGATGAGCGACGGCGGTTCCATCCTGACGCTCACTTATTACGGCGCGGAAAAGGTCATGCCACATTACAATGTCATGGGGGTGGCCAAGGCTGCCCTTGAAGCATCGGTCAAGTATCTTGCCGTGGATCTGGGCTCGAAGAATATTCGGGTCAATGCCATCTCCGCAGGCCCGATCAAGACGCTGGCAGCGTCAGGCATTGGCGATTTCCGCTACATCCTGAAATGGAACGAGTACAATTCGCCGCTCAAGCGCACGGTGACAATCGAGGAAGTGGGCGATTCGGCGCTGTATCTGGTGAGCCATCTGTCGCGCGGCGTAACAGGCGAAGTTCTGCATGTCGACAGCGGCTATCATGTTGTTGGCATGAAAGCTGTCGATGCGCCGGATATTTCCGTGATCAAGGACGACTGATCCCGCTCTCCATTCACCCAACCCATGGAAGGCTGATGGCCGGTCCGATGCTGTATTACCTGCGCCACGGCGAAACCGACTGGAATGCCGAATTGCGCTTCCAGGGTCAAAAGGACATTCCGCTCAATGCGCGCGGCCGTGAACAGGCCAGAAGCAATGGCAAGCGCCTTGCAGAACTGATCAGCAATCCGTCAGAACTGGATTTCGTTGCCAGTCCGCTTGGGCGGGCACGCGAGACCATGGAAATTGTTCGGGCCGAGATGGGTCTTGATCCAGGCAATTATCGAATTGACGCGCGGCTGATCGAGGCAAGCTATGGTGACCTCGAAGGCACAACGCTCGCCGAGTTCAAGGCGATGGCGCCAGACGAGCACAAATTGCGCAAGCAGACACGCTGGACCTATTGCCCCAGGAATGGCGAAAGCCATGCCATGGTTCTGGCGCGCGTATTGCCCTTCTATGTGGAGCTGCAACGCCCGACCCTGGTATGCGCCCATGGCGTGGTGGGACGAGCGATCCGCCAGCATGTGCTGGCAATGGATCGCGACGAAGCGGCTGATTTCACCTTTCCGCAAGACAGGGTCTTCCTCTGGCATGATGGCGTCGAGCGCCAACTATAGGCGCAACATGCACGCGGCATTGACCCCGTCGCCCGGCAGCCCTATCAAGGCCCATTCATCCCGGCATTTCGGGGTTTGTCGGAAACGGCTGACGCTGGATGTGCAAGCAAGTATAATGGGTCGAACCGCGCCGGGTTCCTGCAAGGAAACAACGCGGCCCCGGGACACGGAACAGACATGTCTTTCAATACCTTCGGTCACCTTTTCCGCGTAACAACCTGGGGTGAAAGCCACGGGGCAGCACTTGGCTGCGTAGTAGATGGCTGCCCGCCCGGCATTCGCTTTACCATCGCAGAAGTGCAGGCCTTTCTCGACAAGCGCAAACCCGGTCAGTCGAAGTTCACCACGCAGCGCCAGGAACCTGACGCTGTAGAGGTGCTTTCGGGGATCATGCCGGATGACGAAGACCCCGAAGTCCTGATTACCACCGGCACGCCGATTTCCTTGATGATCCGCAATACCGATCAGCGCTCCAAGGATTATTCGGAGATTCGCGATCGCTACCGACCAGGCCATGCCGACTATACCTATGACGTCAAATACGGCATTCGCGACTACCGTGGCGGGGGACGCTCTTCAGCCCGCGAAACTGCGGCCCGGGTCGCTGCAGGTGCCCTGGCGCGCAAGGTGCTTCCCGCAATGACGGTGCGCGCGGCACTGGTTCAGGTGGGCACGAAAAAGATCGACCGGGCACGCTGGGACTGGCATGAGGTATCCCGCAACGATTTCTTCTGCCCCGATGCGGTCGCGGCAGCGGAATGGGCGGAGTATCTCGACGAGATCAGGCTGTCGCAGAATTCGGTTGGCGCCGTCGTCGAAGTGGTGGCAGAAGGTGTTCCTCCTGGCCTCGGTGCACCGGTCTATGCCAAACTCGACCAGGACATTGCCGGGCATCTGATGTCGATCAATGCCGTCAAGGGCGTGGAAATCGGCAATGGCTTCGAGGCTGCTGAAATCACCGGATCCCAGAATGCCGACGAAATGCGCATTGGCAATGACGGCCAGCCAGTCTTCCTTTCCAACAATGCGGGCGGCATATTGGGCGGCATTTCCACCGGCCAGGCCATTGTTGCGCGTTTTGCCGTAAAGCCCACATCATCCATTCTCACTCCGGTCCGCGGAATTACAGCTAAAGGCGAGGACGTTGATGTGCGCACCAAAGGGCGGCATGATCCGTGTGTGGGCATTCGCGCCGTACCAATCGGAGAAGCAATGGTGGCTTGCGCCATTGCCGATCACTACCTCATGCATCGCGGCCAGACCGGGCGCATTTGAACAAGGGCAAGGCATCAAATTCAATGGCATATGACCAGGCAAGAATTGCTGACGCAATCAGGGCGTTCGAGGCGGGCGAAATCGTTGTCGTTACCGATGATGATGACAGGGAAAATGAAGGCGACCTGATTGTTGCCGCCGTTCATTGCACAGCGGAAAAGATGGCTTTCATCATTCGCCACACCAGCGGCATCGTCTGTGCGCCCATGACTGCACAGGAAGCCAAGCGGCTAAATCTGGCGCCCATGGTCGCGGAGAATGACGCACCGCACGCAACCGCGTTTACCGTCTCGGTAGACTACAAGCACGACACGACAACAGGTATTTCGGCTGAGGAACGCACCTCCACTGTTCGCGCGCTTGCCAATCCCAATGCAGGAGCGGTGGATTTTGTACGGCCCGGTCACATCTTTCCGCTGGTCGCGCGCGAGGGCGGCGTGCTGATGCGCTCCGGCCATACCGAGGCTGCAGTTGATCTTTGCAAACTGGCCAATCTGCCACCCGTGGGCGTGATCTCGGAACTGATGAATGATGACGGGTCGGTGATGCGTGGCGCGCAGGTCTCGGCCTTTGCGCAGCAACATCAGTTGACGCAGGTGTCGGTTGCCGAGCTCATTGCCTATCGCCAACGCCAGGAAAGCCACATTACCCGGCTTGGCTCGGCGAAAATACAAACACTGGCTGGTCCAGCGACTGCGATTACCTACAAGACGCCATGGGACCCGATGCATCATCTTGCCGTGGTCTATGGAGATATCCGGGACGGCAAGAATGTGCCGGTGAGGATGCATATAGAATCTGTGCTGGACGATGCCTTTGGTGCATCTGATGTGCTGGCGCGATCCCTGCAGGACATCGCAAAACGCGGACGCGGCGTCGTGGTCTATCTGCGCGAGGGGTCTGTTGGCGTTGCCCATGTCGGACGGCGGGCGGAAGCGATATCGGGTGGTGAGAACCACCAGACAGCCGAGGCGCGTAAGAATGAATGGCTGGAGATTGGACTTGGCGCGCAAATCCTGCGCGATATTGGTATTCAGTCGATCGACCTTATCGCGTCGCGCGAGAGACATTATGTCGGCCTTGAAGGCTTTGGCATTGAAATCTCGAATACCATCATTCTGGAATAGCCATATGGCCGGGAGAGATGAATTGAAGAGCCATTGCGCGAAGATACTGATGCTTCTGCTGGGCATTGTTGCGCTCGCGCCAGTGGCATATGCGCAGGAAAGCTGGACAGCGACCAGACTGAACAAGAAACAGGTCACACCGGCATTGTTTGCAGAAACACGACCGGCTGCGCCAAGTGGCATTCCCTACATGCTGAAAGCCGAGGCGGCGAGCGGAGACATTGTAGCGGCGTGGTACAGCCAGCCAACCACGCGCTATGACCATGGCGTATTGGGGGACAAGATAGAAGGCGGCGCGCTTGTCGTGCAAAAGGCCAATGGCAGGACCTATAACTACCGTTTGTCGCCGCTGGAGGTTTTCGAGGACATCGCACCGCGCATTGCCGATCTTGATGGCGACGGCGTTTCCGAGGTTGTTACCATTCTCTCGTCGCTGCCGGGCGGTGCTTCCATCGCGATCTTCGGGATGAACGGAGACACTGTCGAAAAGCTGGTATCGACGCCCTTTATCGGTCGCCCGAATCGCTGGCTCAACATTGCGGCCATTGCCAAATTTGGTCGCGGCGCGGGAAAGCAGATTGCCTTTGTTGCAACACCGCATATCGGCGGAAATCTTGGCTTTCTGGCCTATGGCAACCGGCAACTGGCATTGGTGAAAACAGCTTCCGGATTTTCCAATCACAAGATCGGTTCGCCGGAATTGCGGCTTGGCGCAGCGGCCGATATTGACGGCGATGGGGTCAGTGAACTGGCCCTTCCGGGCAATGACCGCAAGTCTTTGAAGATCGTGCGCCTGACCAGCGACGGCATCAAGACGCTAGCCAGTGTTTCCCTGCCTTCTCCCATCGACAAGGCAATCATCGCAGAGGGAACCGGCAAGGCCACCACTTTCACTGTTGGCCTCGAAAACGGTTCGGCATACAAGATCGCCCGATGACCGGGCTTATGGCGGGCCCTTGTTGAACCGGGATTGCAGCCTGCCCATATGGTTATGAGGAGTATCGCGTGACCACACTGCTTTATCACCATTCAGCCTGCCTTGAGCATCTCAACCCTCCCGGCCATCCCGAACGACCGGACCGCCTGCGCGCTGTCGAACATGCGCTTGAGGACGAAAAGTTCCAGTATCTGCATCGCGAGGAAGCTCCACTTGGAGATGAGGCGCTGTTTGAACTTGCCCATCCTGCAGCCCATGTGAAGCGGGTAAAGGCGCTCATTCCCGAAAACGGAATGGTACGAATTGACGGGGACACGGCTGCAAGTCCGGGAAGCTGGGAAGCTGCATTGCGAGCACTGGGTGCCGCCACCGCGGCGGTGGATGCGGTATTTGCCGGCGAAGCCAACAATGCATTCTGCGCCATTCGTCCACCGGGGCACCATGCGGAAAAGGCCACGGCCATGGGCTTTTGCCTGTTCAACACCATTGCCGTTGCTGCGCGCCATGCGCAACAAAGGCATGGTGCCGAACGGGTGGCGATTGTCGATTTCGACGTTCACCATGGTAATGGCACGCAGGATATCTTCTGGGATGATGCGAGTGTGCTTTTTGCCTCCACCCACCAGATGCCGCTTTATCCCGGCACCGGCGCACTGAATGAAACCGGCGTTGGAAACATCGTCAATGCACCGCTTCGCGATGGCGATGACGGGAATCACTTTCGCGAGGCATTCCTGACGCGCATCCTGCCGGCTGTGGACGCTTTCAAGCCGGACCTCATCCTGATTTCAGCCGGGTTTGACGCGCATATCCGTGACCCGCTTGCAGGACTGCGGCTTGTAGCCAATGACTTCGACTGGGCGACCGGCAAGATCATGGACCTCGCGCAAAAGCATTGCGACAACAGGGTCGTCAGCCTTCTGGAAGGTGGATACGATCTGGTCGGGCTTGCCGAATCTGCAGCCGCGCATGTAAACCGCCTTGCAAGCGGATAGAAAAACAGCAAGCAGGGAGAATTGCCCAATGAGCAGCGAAACGGCCAATGCCGATATAGCGTCCATGAGCTTTGAACAGGCGCTCAAGGAACTCGAAGATATCGTCAACAGCCTTGAGCAGGGCAATGTGCCGCTTGAAGCCTCGATCAGCCATTACGAGCGGGGAGAGTTGCTGCGCGAACACTGCCAGAAATTGTTGGGTGCGGCCGAAGCGAAGGTGGAAAAAATCCGGCTGACCGCGGATGGCAAGCCGGCAGGCACGGAGCCGCTGGATCCGCAGTAACTGCACCAGAACCATTGGACGGCATGGCAATTCGCCGCAGTTAAAACCTGTAGCGTCCATACTTATGTAACCGCGAAGCCGGTTCGAAAAAGCATTCAGAACTATAAATCGACAGGGAAATTCATGAAAAATCGTACCTGGGTAGTGGTCTTTGCCCTAGCCTTTGCTGCCAGTATTGCAATACCCGCGATCAGCGGAGCGGCCACAGCAACCGACCAGACATTGATGGGTATGCGGTGAAAACAGTCCGGATCATTGCATGGGTTCTGGTTGTGCTCCTGGCAGGCACCGTAACCTATGCCTGGTTGAACCAGGGCAAGCAGGGTATTCAGCAACTGGCTGGCGCAGGTGTGGGTGGCCCCTTCACGCTGAGCAGAACCGACGGTACGCCATTCACCGAGAAAGATCTGGCGGGCAAACCCTATGCCATGTTTTTCGGTTTCACCAATTGCCCCGAAGTCTGCCCGACCACGCTTTATGAAGCGAGTGGCTGGCTGGAACAATTGGGCGATGATGCCGACAAGATAGGGATCTATTTTGTTACCGTTGATCCTGAGCGCGATACGCCTGAACTGATTGCCAATTATGTTTCGTCTTTCGACAAGCGGATTGTCGGGCTGACCGGCACGCCTGAACAGATTGAAGCCATCAAGAAGGAATATCGGGTATTTTCCCAAAAGGTTGATCTCGAAGACGGTGATTATACAATCGACCACACCGCCTCGATTTACCTTATGCGGGGCGATGGCAGTTTTGCCGGAACCATTGCATGGGGCGAAGACGGGGAAATTGCGCTGAAAAAGATACGCAATCTCATTTCCAAGGGTTGAGGATGCCTAGGATTGCAGACGCCAAGGGTTGAGGATGAGCAGCGACCAAGACGACATGCCTGACAATAGCATCGGATGGTCCCTGCCCGTCTGGCTTGCCGCGATTGTTGCAGGATTGTTGTTGGGCGTAATTGTCTGGCTTTGGATGCTGCATGGTGAAAGCATCTATTTCACGCAATTGACCAGTTTCATTGCGAACTGCTTTTAGAGCCAATTTCAATTTTCTTAACCATTTCTGTTTGCCCTTCCCTAATCAAGGGCTGGCATTGTCTTTCCGGGCTTGGGGAAAGACATGAAAGCAGATATTTCCGGAAATTTGATCACGCGGGCCATCATGCTCAGCGCAATTGTACACCTGATTTTGCCTGGCACGGCACAGGCTGGTGACGGCCAGCGCTATGACCGCAACATCGAGCGCGCGGCAGCCCGTATTGCAGCCGAAAAGCTCGGTGACTTGCGCGGCTCCTTTAGCCATGACGTGAAGGTGGATACGGTCACGGTTGAAATTTCCAGCGCACAGAAGGAGCCGGAATTGCCGCCCCGCAAGATGCCGATTACGCCTCCGCCGGACATTTCGCGGCGCGACTTTCCCGGGAGGATATTGCAACGCGAAAGCGACCTGCCGCCAATCGTCGAGGACAATACGGATTGGGGGAATTTCGGCGTCGACCCGGTGATGACCGGGGGAACCGAAAGGCTGACATGGTTGTCAGCAGGTGATGTCGAATTTGCTCCGCCGGCTGCCCCTCCCCTTTCGCACTGACGCAGCTTGCCTTTTATGGCGCTGCAGCGCATGTGAAGGGCATGAGTTCTGCCATCCGTCTAGACCAGTTCCTTGCCGAGCGCGGCGACTATCCCAGTCGCAGCAGGGCGCGCGATGCCATCCAGCGCGGTTGCGTGTCGGTCAATGGCAAGGTCTGCCTGCGGCCATCACAGACCATTAACGGGAATGACGCGGTTGCGGCCGAGGACGAGGCCTTGCCCTATGTCTCGAGAGCAGCACTTAAACTGAAAGCCGGACTGGCCGCGACCGGATATTCCCCGCTGGGTCTGATCGCCCTTGATATCGGTGCCTCAACCGGTGGCTTTACCCAAGTTCTGCTAGAGGCCGGCGCAAGGCACGTGATCGCGATTGATGTTGGCCATGGCCAGATGGATGCAACGCTGAGCAGCGACAGCAGGGTGACCAGCCATGAGGGGGTCAATGCGCGCAATCTGACACCTGCAAATCTTGACGGCCATGCCCCGCAATTCATCGTCAGCGATGTGAGCTTCATATCGCTGAAGCTGGCCTTGCCGCCCGCGCTGGAAATGGCCGAACAAGGGGCGTACGGCATCTTTCTGGTCAAGCCGCAATTCGAGGTGGGCCGGGACAGGATCGGCAAGGGTGGCATTGTGCGCGATGAAGCCTTGCAGCAAAGCTGCGCCAATGACCTTGCCAACTGGCTCGACCAGCAGCCAGGCTGGCGCCAGACGCATCTGCTGCCGTCACCAGTGGAAGGTGGCGATGGCAATCGCGAATTTCTTTTGGCAGGGATGAGGGATCGATGACAGAAGAATTCACGATTACGCGGCTTGGAGCGCTGGGCGACGGCATGGCGGAAACCGCGAGCGGTCCGCGCCATCTCCCCTTCACCCTGCCGGGCGAAACAGTGCGGCAAACCGACCACGGCGATGTTGAAATTCTGGCAGCGTCCGATGCGCGCATTGCTGCCATCTGCAGGCATTTTGGAACCTGTGGCGGCTGCCAGATGCAGCATATGCGCCAGGATGCCTATCTCGCATGGAAAAGCGATCTGGTTGCGCAGGCACTGATGCGCGAGGGCATTGATCCAACGCTTCAACCAATTCATTCATTCGGAGATGGATTGCGGCGGCGGGTTGTCTTTACGGCAATCAGGGCGCGAAACGGCATTCTTTTCGGCTTTTCCAGGAAGGGCTCGAACCGGATCGTCGATATTGCCGAATGCCCTGTGCTGCTGCCCGAAATTACCGCCAGACTGAAAAGCCTGAAACGGCTTGCCGCGATTCTGGCAACCCGCAAGGACGTGATGAAGATCACTGTGCTGGCCTGCGAGAACGGGCTGGATGTTGCAGCAAACAACGGTTCGAAGACGCCTGAAAAGGCGGAAATGGAGGCCATTGTTCTTGCCACGGAAGCCGGCTTTGCCCGGCTTTCGCTGAATGGTGAAACCCTGATCGAAGCGCAACGGCCATTGCTTTCGGCAGGAGTGGCGAAGGTTTCACCACCGCCCGGCGCCTTTGTGCAGGCCGTCGCGGCGGCCGAGGAAGTGATGGCTGGGCTTGTCAGCGCGCATCTCCGCCAATGCAAATCGGTTGCCGATCTTTTCTGCGGTCAGGGCGCGTTCGCATTGAGGCTGGCAGAGCATGCAACAGTGCATGCGGCTGAATCATTTGCGCCAGCACTTGCTGCACTCGACCGGGCGTGGCGCGAAACCGGTGGCAAGCTGAAACAGGTAAAGATCGAAAAACGTGACCTGTTTCGCCGCCCGATGATGGCCGCCGAGTTGAAGCAGTTCGACGGGTTGGTTCTTGATCCGCCCCGCGCTGGCGCGGAGGCTCAATGCGCGGAATTGGCGAAGTCCGCCGTCAAGCGGATTGCTGCGGTTTCCTGCAACGCCAAGACGTTGGCGCGCGACCTGCGCATACTGGCGGATGGAGGCTACCGGTTGATCTCGGTAACACCCATCGACCAGTTCGTCTTCACGCCGCATGTCGAAGCGGTGGCGCTGTTGGAGCGATAGGATGGAGTGGCAGGAACTCAAGGCCTTCGCGCTCGAACTCGGACTGCCGGAAGTTGTCGAGACCGTTTCCTGGGGCGAACCTTGCTTGAAGGCGCATGGCAAGAACTGGGTCTGGATCAGCCCGAGCGAGAAATGCCCGGTCTTCAAGGTGCCATTCGACGAACGCGAAATGCTGCTGGAATTGCGTGCGGACGTTTTCTTCATAACCGATCACTACCGCAACCATCGGCTGGTACTGATGCGGGCGGACAGGTTCGATGCTCAATGGGCGCGCGCCAACCTGATCCGGGTATGGCGCGAGCAGGCTCCCAAACGCTTCCTGAAGCAGTGGGACAACAAACAGGGAGCGGCGCGCTAACCCGCCTTCTTCTGGCCGCGCTGCATGAATGCCATGAATGCCTGGCGGGCTTCGTCGGAAGTGAGCCGGGCCTTCCACAATTCAGCCTCTTCCTGCATGCGTTCAAGCACCGGCGTGCGGTCGCCGCGAATGAGATCGCGAGACTGCGCCAGCGCTTCGGGTGGCTTTGCGGCAATCGAGCGTGCTGCTGAGATTGCCCGTTCCTCAAGCGCATCGGGAGCGGTTACATGGCTGACAATGCCAGCCGCGCGCGCGTCTTCGGCAGAAAAGGTTTCGCCCATTGCCAGCATTGCAAAGGCGCGATGATGGCCCATGATCTGCGGCCCGATCAGGCTGGAGCCAGCTTCGGGCAACAGTCCAAGTTCTACAAAGGGCGTCTTGAAGGTCGAGCGGTCCGAAGCAATGACGTGGTCGCAATGCATGAGCATGGTCACTCCAACGCCGATCGCGAGGCCATCGACGCCCGCAACGACAGGCTTTTTCGCCATGATGATGCGTTCGAGAAAGTCAAAGACCGCGTTGGATTCGCGCTGGCCCGACATTGCCATCTTGAGAAAATCGCCGATGTCATTACCAGAGGTAAAGGCTCCCGGAACACCAAGCAGCAGGGTGCAGCGGATACCGTCATTATCCATTGCCTGGTCAAGCGCTGATGCCAGGCCTGCATACATAGCAGCCGTCAGTGCGTTCTTCTTTTCAGGCCGGTTGATGCGGATGCTGAGGACACCAGCGTCAACGGAAGTCTCGATTTCGGCAGTCATTTCGGTTTTCCCACGGATTGTTGATGCGGCTCAGGCAATGTCCAGCAACTGGCGCGCAGCAAGCATTGATGTGGCGCCAAAGGTGACGCGCGATCTCAGGCCAGTGCATTCACCAAGGAAATTCTCTGCAAAGAACCGTGCCAGTTGAACCCGGCTGTCCGAACTTTCGGCAAGCCCCGCCTTCGCGAGATATGCCGCACCTGCGGCAAGGCCAAACAGGCGCAGATAGGGCGTTGCTCCCGCCAGCACTTCCTCCTGCTTTCCAGCCTGCATGCCGTCGAGCATCCATGCGGTAGCAGCCTCCAATTCGTCGATTGCGCTTGCAAGTTCCGAGGCGGTAGCGCCGAAACCGTCGCGGTTCGAACTGCGAACCTTTTCGACGATCGCACGCAATTCGGCGATATAGGCAGCCACGGCCTCACCGCCAGAAAGCGGCAATTTCCGCATCACCAGGTCAATCGCCTGTATGCCGTTGGTTCCCTCATAGATCGGATTGATGCGCGAGTCGCGCAGGAACTGGGCGGCACCAGTCTCCTCGATGAAGCCCATGCCTCCATGAATCTGGACCCCGTGATTGGCGACCTCCACACCGATGTCAGTGGAAAATGCCTTGGCAATTGGCGTTAGCAGGCTGGCACGCTCCGACCAGAATTTGGCATCCTGTCCATCTGCCCGTGCCATGTCCAGCGCATGGGCGCAGGAGTAGCAGATCGCGCGAGCTGCCTGGATATGGGTTTTCATGGTGAGCAATGTGCGGGCCACATCCGGGTGCTCGATGATGGGGGACATTCCCTCGCCTGTTGCGCCGGGTGCCTTGCCCTGACGCCGGTCACGGGCATAGGCGAGCGCGTGCTGGTAGGCAGCCTCGGCCACTGCCACGCCCTGTGTTCCGACATTGAGGCGGGCATTGTTCATCATCGTGAACATGCAGGCCAGACCGCGATTTTCCTCTCCGATCAGCCAACCGGTGGCACCCGCCTCATCGCCGAACTTGCCGTCGCCATAAATCATGACGCAAGTGGGTGAACCATGAATGCCGAGCTTGTGTTCGACGCTCTGGCACCACACGTCGTTGCGTGCGCCGATGCTGCCATCCTCGTTGACCAGGAATTTTGGCACCAGGAACAGTGAAATGCCGCGGGTGCCGGCTGGCGCATCAGGCAGCCTTGCCAATACCAGGTGGCAGATATTCTCTGTCAGGTCGTGTTCGCCATAGGTGATGAAAATCTTCTGGCCGAAAATTCGGTAGGTGCCGTCGCTGTTGCGCTCCGCGCGGGCTTTAAGGGCGTTGAGATCAGAGCCTGCCTGTGGCTCGGTCAGGTTCATGGTTCCCATCCACTCGCCCGAAACCAGCTTCTCCAGATAGGTCGCCTTGAGGGCTTCGGAACCGTGCTTGTCGAGGGCTTCAATTGCACCAATCGTGAGGAGTGGTCCGAGACCGAATGCCATCGAAGCCGAGTTCCACATTTCCGCTGTTGCGACCGCCATCATGGTTGGCAGGCCCTGGCCGCCATGTTCTTCGGGACCGGCAATGGCATTCCATCCACCCTCTGCCCATGCCTTGTAGGTTTCCTTCCAGCCGGGAGGTGTCGTCACCTTGCCATCCTTGCAGGGCGTGCCATGGCTGTCGCCGGTCTTGTTGAGCGGCGCGATTTCCTCGGAAGCAAAGCGCCCCGCCTCTTCCAGCACCGCGTCTACCAGATCCTCACTCAAATCGCCCAGGGTTCCCGCTGCCAGGGCTTCGCGCATCCCGGCAACTTCCTTCAGGGCAAAAGCGATTTCATTGACAGGTGCGCGGTACATGAATTCCTCCGGCATGGTGTTTGGAAACTTGCTATCGGGATAGATACTTTTGACGTTTACGTCAATTGAATCCATGGTTATGCAGATCAAATAGCGTCAGGTGGAGCGCTTTCCACCTGGAAACGGATTTGCCACTTTCTCGCAGAGCCCCGATCATGGCATATCGGGCGCCGAGAAAACGAAGGAGTGATGCGTGTGGCCCGGATCATCGACATTCACGCCCATGGGGCGCAGGATGCAGCGATTGACGCGCTGTCCAGCGGCCAATGCGTCGCCATTCCGACGGAGACGGTCTACGGGCTGGCGGCAGATGCCACCAATGGTGTTGCTGTTGCTTCGATTTTCGAGATGAAGGGGCGGCCGCGCTTCAATCCGTTGATCTGCCATGTCGATGGTCTCAAGATGGCCGAAACGATTGGCGCGTTTGATCCGGTATCCAGAAAACTTGCCGAACATTTCTGGCCCGGGCCGTTGACGCTCGTGGTACCGCGCAGGGTTGAAAGCGATATCCATGATCTCGTGACAGCTGATCTCGACACGGTAGCAATCCGCGCGCCGGATGGACCATCCCGCGCAGTGATAACGGGGTTTGGCAAACCGCTTGCCGCTCCCAGTGCCAACCGTTCGGGCCGCATTTCGCCCACTACTGCTGCCCATGTGAGCGAAGAATTCGCGGATCGGGACCTGCTGATACTGGATGCAGGCCCGGCAAGGGTCGGGCTTGAATCGACCATTGCCAGGGTGGATGGCAACAGGATCATCCTGTTGCGACCAGGGGGGGTGGATGCGGATCAACTGGCAGCAATATCCGGCTTGCCGGTAGAACAGGCACAAGCCAATGGCAGGATTGAAGCGCCGGGAATGCTGGAAAGTCATTATGCGCCCGATGCTGGCGTGGTGATTGACGTGACCAGATGCCCGCAGGCAGCCGCATTGCTTGCATTTGGCCCAGACGATGGCAATGGCAATGGCAATGGCAAGGATCGAAGTGGTGCCAGCGAGATGCGCAACCTGTCGCCGACGGCTGATCTGGCACAGGCTGCGGCCAATCTCTATTCCATGCTGAAGGAGCTCGATTCGGGCAAGCCAAGCCTGATTGCGGTTGAACCAATCCCTCGCGAAGGGCTTGGGACAGCAATCAATGACCGCCTGCGGCGTGCCGCAGCACCGCGTGACCAGGAGAACAAGGCGCGATGATACTCGACCCGCAGCTTGTCAGGCAGTTCAGCAATCTGGTCGGGGAGAAAAATGCCCTGAGACCACCGCTCGACCTTTCGCGCTACACGGTGGAAAATCGCGGGATATTCAGCGGGGTTACTCCCCTCGTCCTGAAACCCGGTTCAACCCGGGAAGTTGCGGCAATTGTCAGACTGGCGGCCGAAACGGGAACAGCTCTTGTACCACAGGGCGGCAATACCGGGCATGCGGCTGGAGCCACGCCCGACATGAGCAACACGCAGGTCGTCATCTCGATGGAGCGGATGAATGCCATTCGTGACATCGACCTCGCGGGCTCCACCATGACGGTGGAGGCGGGTGTCATCCTGCAGACCATCCAGCAAAAGGCTGACGAGAACGGATTGCTGTTTCCGTTGTCGCTGGCATCCCAGGGATCGTGCCAGATCGGCGGAAATGTCTCGACCAATGCCGGGGGAACGGCGGTACTTGCCTATGGCAATACCCGCGACCTGCTGCTTGGCCTCGAAGTGGTGCTACCGGACGGCCATATCTGGAACGGGCTGCGCAAACTGAAGAAGGACAATACCGGTTACTCGCTCAGGAACCTGTTTGCGGGCGCAGAAGGTACACTCGGGATAATTACTGCAGTCGTCCTCAAACTGTTCCCCAAACCGGCAGGTCGTGAAGTAGTTTTTGCAGGTCTCCAAACGCCATCGGACGCGCTGGCGCTTCTCAACATGGCGCAAGCCACCGCCGGCAATGCACTGACCACGTTCGAGCTGATGCCGCGCATCGGCCTCGATTTCGTGCTTCGCCATGTCGATGGCCAGCGGGATCCGCTGGGCGAACCCCATCCATGGTATGTATTGGCCGAGATATCTTCCGGTCGCTCGCAGCAAGACGCAACCGGACTTGCCGAGACCATTTTCGGCAAGGCGATCGAAAGCGGGCTTGTCGGTGATGCAGTGATCGCCGGTTCCATCGCCCGCCAGCGGGCATTGTGGTCGATCCGCGAAACCTTGCCGGGTGCGCAAAAGCCGGAAGGCGGTTCGATCAAGCATGATGTTTCAGTGCCTGTTCACGCGGTGCCGGAATTTCTCGAGCGTGCAGGCGAGATCATTGGCGAAATGCTTCCTGGTGCGCGGGTTTGCGCCTTCGGCCATATGGGCGACGGCAATATCCACTACAATATTTCGCAGCCCGTCGGCGACGACGAGAAACAGTTTCTCGAACATCGCCTCGAGGTCAATGATCGAATACACGCACTCGTCCTGGCAATGAACGGCTCCATTTCTGCCGAGCACGGAATTGGCCAGATGAAGCGCGAAATGCTGGCTGCCACGAAATCTGCCGAGGAACTGGACCTGATGCGCAAGATCAAGGCCGCAATCGATCCTCTGGGCATCATGAACCCCGGCAAATTGCTGTGAACACAAACCTCAACGGGCGTACCTCAACGGGTGCGCCTCAATAGGGTGTGCCATCCTTGTGTGTGAAGACCCACTGGCCATCCGGTCCGAGCGCTGCAGCGATATCATCATTGGGGTAGCTGCCCTCATCTCCCGGTGAACGGTCACCGATTTCGAGATAGGCTGCAGGCTTGTTGCTGCGGTTGACAAGTTGATGGGCAAGGCCGGCGGCGGGAAAACCTGCACACATGCCGGGAGACAATTCGACTTCGCCACGATCCGTCACCAGGGTCGGATTGCCTTCAACAACATAGATGAATTCATCCTGTTTCGAATGCCGATGCAGCAGCGCGGATTCACCGCCGGGCGCGAGGGTTGTCAGGTTGACCCCGAAATTCGAAAGGCCGAACAAATCGCCCAGTGGCCGCTTCATCCTTCCCTTCATACGGCTGAAGAAAGGTTCGGGATAGTTGGACGGCTTGGTTCGCGGCGCAGCATCACCTGCCAGAATTGCAAGGGGAATATCGGTCTTGTCCCTGGTCATCATGCTGCTCCTGCAGGTTTTCGCGATCTGATTACCACAGTTCGATGGTTTTGAAAGCTGATGAGCGCAATCCTACCTCCCGCCTACAAGTTACCGCCTCCTTACACCCGGCAACAATTCAATAACCACACAGGAAAGCAAGGAAGGATTCACCCTATCCGTTAAGTGGATCGGGAGAAGCGCCTGCTATTGTCCTGACTGTCACCACAACAAAAACAACAACAGGTGACGATCAGAAGACCTGACAAAGAATCGGGCTCTGAAGGGTTACAGAGAGGCAAGAAAATGGTCCAGACCGCGGCACAGGAAATCGTTGGCAACAACCCCGAATCAGGCAGACCCGCCTGGGCCGGACAACAGATGCGGCTGGACCCTTATGGCCTTCCACACAGGCTGGTCCTGGAAGGTCACGGCGGCACCAGCTACACCATCGACCGTCAAGGTGCCGTCATGAAACGCCGCCTGAATTGCGGCCTGCCTGTGTCGATGGCGCTTCCGGCGAAAGCTTTTGGCGGCATCGCGGCGCGAGCAATTGAAAATGCCGATGGCACGATCACGGCAACGCTGGAGCTGCACCATCACGACAGCGATCTTTGCGTGCCGCTGCTGGTCTCCGACAATCTCGATGATATTGCTGCCGACTGGCATGCATGGTCCCGCCTGCTGCAATTGCCGATGCTGATTGTCGGCTCGGATTCGATTGCCCGCCCGATACGCGAGCAATTGGGGCAAATCATGGTCGAACCGGCAATTGCACGGCGCAAGCGCATTGCCAGTTTCAACATGCGGCCCTGGTTCCTGCGTCGTCGCAAGCCCGGCATGGTGGGCGAGGTCGTGAAGATTTCCGGCGAGGAACTGATCGCGCGCCGCTAGAGGATTGCCGCAAGCATCAGCCCGGCAAAAATGATCCAGCCAAACATGCTGTTTGACTTGAAGAGTTTCAGCGCCAGCACCGGGTCCGCCATGTCGAGCCGCCACAACTGCCAGCCCATCTGCACCATGCCAATAGCCAATCCTGCGTAAGCGGGCCAGGCCGCGCCTGCGAGCGTGAAGGCAATGGCGAATAGTGCAAGCGCTGCCGCATAGAGTGCCGCGATCGCCGATCTGGCTTTTTCACCAAACAGCCGCGCTGTGGACTTGACGCCCACCAGCGCATCATCCTCGATATCCTGCAGCGCGTAGATGGTGTCATAGCCGATGACCCACAAGATGCTGCCCGCATAGAGCACAAACATCGGCAGGGCGATTTCACCGGTCATTTCCGTCCAACCCATCAGCGCGCCCCATGAGAATGCAAACCCCAAGAACAGTTGCGGCCACCATGTGATCCGTTTCATGAACGGATAGACCGCAACCGTAACCAGCGAGAGACAGCCCAGCGCGATTGACGTCCAGTTGAACTGCAACAGGATGACGAGGCCGAGGAGCAATTGCAGCAGCAGGAATATCCTGGCCTGTTTGCGGGTAACCCGACCGGAGGGGAGCGGCCGTGAGCGGGTACGGGCGATCTTGTCGTCGATGTCCTCGTCAACCAGATCGTTATAGGTGCAGCCGGCCCCGCGCATGGCAAAGGCACCGGCCATGAACAACGCCAGGAACAGCAAGGTCTTCGACCAGGGGATATCCTGAGCGCCATGATTTGCCGCCAGCGCCATGGCCAGCGACCACCAGCACGGCCACATCAGC
>JAGRLM010000217.1:0-163 GCA_020441795.1 Nitratireductor sp. | reverse complement strand
GCATAGGGCCACAGCCACTGCGGCAGGAACCGGTAGACCCAGTGTCCGCGCACAGCATCCGCGACCATGTTTGCCTGTTCGTTCATCGAGAACTACCGCTTTCCCGGGTCAATGCCCTGACTGCGCCTCATCCATCAACTCGGCAAGGACATGCGAGGCAGCG
>JAGRLM010000216.1:718-3238 GCA_020441795.1 Nitratireductor sp. | reverse complement strand
CACCTGGATCTATTTCCCCTGGGATCTAGATCTCGCCTATACCGCGCCGATTTCCGGACGCGGCGACAGCTGAGCTCAACACCTTGCCATCCCGCGCCATTCTGGTGGTTCTGGCAACCGTCATGATCAACATGACCGGTGTCGGTCTGGTATGGCCGATACTGCCGAAGCTGGTAGGTGAACTGTCCACCGGCTCGTTTTCGCATGTCGCACTTGTCAATGGCGCAATTGCCGTCATCTTTTCGATCATGCAGTTCGTCTTCGCCCCGGTCTTCGGTGCCCTGTCGGACAGGTTCGGCCGCAGACCGGTCATGCTGATTGCCCTTGCCGGGCTTGGCCTCGACAATCTGCTGCTGGCACTTGCCCCGAGCCTGTTCTGGATGTTTGCCGGTCGCGCGCTGGGCGGCATATTCGGCGCAACCTTTTCCGTTGCCAATGCCTATATGGCTGATCTCTCCTCCGACAAGGATCGCGCTGCGGCCTTCGGCATGGTCGGTGCCGCCTTTGGAGTGGGCTTTGTCCTGGGCCCGGCAATCGGCGGACTGCTTGGCGAGGTCGATATCCGCCTGCCATTCTGGGTGGCGGCGGGCTTCTCGTTTCTCAATCTTGGCTTCGGCTGGCTGTTTCTGGAAGAAACCCTGCCCGCAGAGAAGCGGCGCAATTTCAGCGTTGGCGAACTCAATCCGTTTGCAGCCCTGCGCTGGCTGGTCAGGCAACCGGCAATGCTGCCCCTGGCGCTGGCGCTGTTCATCGCCAATACAATGCAGCGCGGGCTGGAAGCGATCTGGGTCTTGTTTACCGGCCTTCAATATGGCTGGGGCGCACGCGAAGCCGGCATATCCCTTGCCGTGGTTGGCCTGTCCTATGTTTTCGTTCAGGGCTTCCTTGTCAGGAAAACCGTTGCCCGCTTCGGGGAGCTGGCAACCATGACCGGCGGCTTCCTGCTGTCTGCCGTGATCTATGCCCTGCTTTGTGTCAACACTTCCGGGCTGATCGGCTTTATCGGTATCGTGCCCCATGTCATCGGCTGGGGCCTTGCCGGTCCTGCCCTGCAGGCGCTCGCCTCGCAACAGGTCGATGCCAGGCAGCAAGGCTATCTGCAGGGCGGTCTCAGTGCGATCAGCGGCCTCGCTGCAATCCTGGGCCCGGCCGCATCCTCCTCGATCCTTGCCTGGTTCACCAGTCCTGCCGCCCCGTTCGAATTTCCCGGGGCCTTCTTCGCCTTCGGCGTGCTGGCGCTATGCCTGGCTGCCTGGATGGGTGCACAAGCACGTGCAAAGCCTTCCATCAGCCAATAACCGCCAAAACCGCCATTCACCGGGCACAGGGCAGAGGGAATTCGAGGCCAGTATCCACAAGCATGGCCGATCATTTTGCACCCGACGATTCGTTTCCCGATGCAATAGGCAAGTTTCGCAGCAAACATGCCGAAATCACCCAAAACCTTGAATCCAAACCGGAATCGGTCAGAAAGGTTTTTCCTCGAAATTCACAGGCTGAACACAATATCTGGTATGTCGAGATTTATTTGTGACAACTGCTTGACGCCTAAAAACGAGTCGGACTAGGTAGTTTCCGTTAGTTGCGTTGGTCCGGTCCTTCCGTTGCCCAACCGGGTATGGAATGGTTGAGGGGGCTCTTTCTCCGGACCTTTTTTCGAGTTTTGTGGCGTTTTACCGGGCTGGAAATCTTTCTGGCTTCGGACGGTTTCGTGCGCCTTCGGCATGGAATTCCATGGCGTTTGGTCTGGGCGAAACGAAAAGGCGGCATACCGAAATTTTCTTGGGGTAAGGTTACGTTAACCCTATATTTAGTGTTTACGCGTACCGTAACAACAACATATAGTTTCCTGGCGTTGATCGGGGCGAGCGCATGATTCATGTCTGCTCCCAACGAAAACAGGAACATTCGAGGCTAATACAGGGTTCAAATCGGACTCAGGGGTCGGCTGGTGGCTTTGTTGTCAACCTGTCCGGCTATCGGCGGACCATGCCTGCCTGTTGCCATGATCGTGGCCCAGGCTGGTGACATTGAAAGGGGAATACAAATGCGCATCGAGCGGCGGTATACGGTTGAGGGCCGGACACCATATGACGGTATCGAATTTCGCAATGCGACGAGCGAGATCCGCAATCCGGATGGCTCCATTGTGTTCAGGCTTGCAGGGATCGAGGTTCCCAAGGCGTGGAGCCAGGTAGCCAGCGATATTCTGGCACAGAAATATTTCCGCAAGGCAGGTGTTCCGGCACGCCTGAAAAAGATCGAGGAAAACTCCGTCCCCTCATGGCTCTGGCGCTCGGAGGCAGATCTTGATGCCTTGAAGGAATTGCCGGAAGCGGAGCGCTACATTTCCGAAATGGATGCCCGCCAGGTCTTCAACCGCCTTGCAGGCACATGGACTTATTGGGGCTGGAAAGGCGGCTATTTCGACCGCGAAGAAGACGCCCTCGCCTTTTATGACGAGCTCTGCTTCATGCTGGCAACGCAGCGCGTAGCACCCAATTCGCCGCAATGGTTCAA
>JAGRLM010000216.1:0-554 GCA_020441795.1 Nitratireductor sp. | reverse complement strand
GGCGGCATCATGGATCTGTGGACCCGTGAGGCGCGCTTGTTCAAATACGGATCGGGCACCGGATCCAACTTCTCCTATTTGCGCGGTGAAGGCGAAAAACTGTCCGGCGGTGGCAAGTCCTCCGGCCTCATGAGCTTCCTCAAGATCGGCGACCGCGCTGCCGGTGCCATCAAGTCCGGCGGCACCACCCGCCGCGCTGCCAAGATGGTCGTGGTCGATATCGACCATCCCGATATCGAGGAATATATCGACTGGAAGGTCAAGGAAGAGCAGAAGGTTGCCGCGATCGTGACCGGCTCAAAGGTCGTGTCGCGCCACATGAAGGCGATCATGAAGGCCTGCATCAATTGCGAAGGCCATGACGACGACTGCTTCGACCCCAAGGTCAACACGGCCCTGAAGCGCGAAATCCGCGCTGCCAAGAAGGCAGCCGTACCGGAAAACTATATCAAGCGCGTCATCCAGCTTGCCCGCCAGGGTTACGTGGACATGGAATTTCCGGTCTACAACACCGACTGGGACTCGGACGCCTATCTCACCGTTTCCGGCCAGAA
>JAGRLM010000215.1 GCA_020441795.1 Nitratireductor sp. | reverse complement strand
TCGGCATGTCCTATTTCCGCCAGATACCCGACATTACCCGCGATCAGACCATCACGGCCCGTTCCTACAGTGCCTTCAACCAGGTCGTGGAGCGCTATCCCGATAGTGAATATGTCGAGGATTCGCGCACCAAGATCCGCGTCACGCTGGACCAGTTGGCCGGCAAGGAAATGCTGACGGGGCGTTATTACCTCGAGCGCCGCGAATATCTGGCCGCGATCAACCGGTTTCGCAATGTTGTCGAGAAATTCCAGACAACAAGGCATATCGAAGAAGCGCTGGCACGCCTGACGGAATCCTATTATGCCATGGGCATTGTCGATGAGGCGCAGACTGCTGCTGCCGTTCTGGGACACAATTTTCCTGAAAGCCAGTGGTACAAGGATTCGGTCAAGCTGCTGAAGAGTGGTGGCCAGGAGCCGCGTGAAAACACCAATTCCTGGATATCGAAACTGTTCGCCGCCAAGGCGACCGGCTGACCAACTGATTGCCGGGGGCGTATGCTTGTCCAACTTTCGATCCGCGACATCGTCCTGATTGAAAGACTCGAAATTGATTTCGCGTCCGGCCTCTTTGTGCTGACAGGAGAGACGGGCGCAGGCAAATCCATTCTTCTTGATTCCCTTTCACTAGCGTTGGGTGCCCGCGGCGATGGCGGACTTGTGCGTGCCGGTTGCGAGCAGGGCCAGGTAGTGGCCGTCTTCGATCCGCTGCCAACGCATCCGGCCCGGGCAATTTTGCGCGACAATGCCATTGACGATGAGGGCACGATCATCCTGCGCCGGGTGCAGGGTGCTGACGGGCGGACACGTGCATTCGTCAATGATTCGCCAATCTCGGCCAGCCTCATGCGCGAAATCGGCCAGGGGCTTGTCGAAATCCATGGCCAGCATGATGACCGTGCGCTGGTGGATCCGGTGATCCACAGGCGTTTGCTTGATGCCTTCGGTGGCCTGGAGGCGGAAAGCGCGCTGGTCGCTGCTGCATGGGGGGCACTTGGCAAGACGCGCCGTGAGCTGAAGGATTTGCGGGAGCGTATCTCTGCCAATGCCCGCGAAGCCGATTATCTGAGAGCCAGTGCTGCGGAACTTGCGAAGCTTGCGCCGGAACCGGACGAGGAAGATCGTCTGGCGGAGCGGCGCGCGCGGATGATGAAGGTCGAGAAGATTGCCAGCGACATCAACGAGGCCAATGAATTGCTTTCGGGCGGTGCGTCACCGCTACCTTCGCTTTCCGGGTTGCTTCGCAGACTGGAGCGCAAGGCCGGTGAAGCGCCGGGCGTGCTGGATACGGCAATCGGCGAACTGAACACAGCGCTCAATGCGCTGTATCTGGCGCAGCAGGAACTGGAACGCGCATTGCGCGAAACCGAATTCGACCCGGTGGAACTGGAGCGAACGGAAGAGCGGTTGTTCGCCTTGCGCGGTGCTGCACGCAAATTTTCCGTTCCTGTGGACCAGCTTGCCGATCTTGCGGTGCGCATGGCGGATGACCTTGCTGCGATGGATGCAGGCGAGGGGCGGCTCGCCGAGCTCGAACGGAAGGAGAAGACGCTTGCAGCAGAATATCAGCGGCTTGCCGAAAACCTCTCGCAGAAGCGCAAGCTCGCCGCAGAAAACCTGTCAGCCAGTGTTGGCGGTGAACTGCCGGCGCTCAAGCTCGAACAGGCCGAATTCATCGTGAACCTCGCCAGCGATCTGGAAAAGGCGGGAGCTTCCGGCATTGACGAGGTGGAATTCTGGGTGAAGACCAACCCGGGCACGCGGCCAGGCCCGATGATGAAAGTGGCGTCGGGCGGCGAATTGTCCCGCTTCCTGCTGGCATTGAAAGTCTCACTGGCAGATAGGGGCTCTGCGCCGACATTGGTGTTTGACGAGATCGATTCAGGTGCCGGAGGTGCCGTTGCCGACGCGATTGGCAGGCGGTTGAAGCGGTTGGCGTCGCGGGTTCAGGTGCTTTCGGTGACCCATGCCCCGCAGGTGGCTGCGCGCGCGGACGGGCATTTGCTGATTTCAAAGGCAGCGGTTGATCCGGCCGATGCGTCGACAAGGGTGGCGACCGCCGTGTCGCGCATCAGCGGTGTCGCACAGCGCGAGGAGATCGCCCGAATGCTGGCTGGTGCCACCATCACCGAGGAAGCAAGGCGGGCTGCGGAAAAACTCATCAGCCAGACGGCGGCGTGATTCACCTTTGCATCAAATAATCGTGGCCATGGCCAGTTGTAACTTGCGCGACCACAATTCGCCGCTAGCATTCATGGCAGACATACAAGACTGGGATCAGGAGTTGCAGAATGTGGTCAGCAGGTTCAGGCATCAAGGGGTTGGCTGTGGCGCTTGGCCTCTTCGGCGTGGCGATGGCGGTGCCGGTGCATGCTGAAGTAAAGGTCACTGAATCGACCAAATATTACTCCGTCAACGGTCGCACCGGGCTTGATCTGGGCAAGGCAATGCTGGTCGGTGGCGGCAAGACAATCAGGCTTCGCCATGCCATTGCAGCCACGGCGACGAAGTTCAATGTCTCCGATCCGGTGATGGTGGTTGAAAATGGCCGCTGCAAGATCAAGAAGCTGACGGTCAATCTCGGGCTGACCTATTACTATCCGAAATGGTCCGGCCGGTCGAAAGCCAGCCCTGCCGTGCGCAAGTCATGGGATGCGTTTTACCAGGAACTGGTGCGGCATGAAAAAACCCATGGCAAGATTGCCAGGGACTATGCAAACAAGCTGGAGAATGAGCTTCTGCGCACCAGTGGCACAGCGCTTGTTCGCTGCGCGGATTTTTCCGCTGTGGCCTCGTTCAGGGTGCGCAATCTGGCGAATGAATTGAAGCGCAAGCAGGCTGATTTTGACCGGCGGGAAGGCTTGTCTTCGAGCCGTATCACCAAATTGCAGGTTCAGCTGATCAAAACCAGATGATGCCCGGCTGCGCCCTTTACACCGCAGGGTGATTGGGTTGAAATCCGGCGGCGAATCCCTGAACCGTCGCTGGAAATTACATGGAAAACAACGAGCGAAAACCGGTAAACTCCCTGACTGCGACGGAAGCCGAGGCAGAACTCGCCTGGCTAGCAGGCGAGATCGCGCGCCATGATGCGCTGTATCATGCCAGTGACGCTCCGGAAATTTCGGACGCCGACTATGACGCGCTGCGGCGGCGCAATGTCGAGATAGAAGAACGCTTTCCTGCACTGGTGCGGGCGGATTCGCCGTCGAAAAATGTTGGCTACAAGGCGCAGTCGAAATTCGGAAAGATCGCCCATGTCGTGCCAATGCTGTCGCTCGACAACGCCTTCAGCGATGAGGATGTTCGCGACTTTGATGCCCGCATTCGTCGCTTCCTGCGACTGGATGAAAGCGAGCAGCTGAATTTGACTGCCGAGCCGAAGATCGACGGATTGTCGCTTTCGCTGCGCTATGAAGCAGGCAGGCTGGTTTATGCGGCGACACGCGGTAATGGTGCGACCGGGGAGGATGTGACCGCCAATGCCCGAACGATTGCGGACATTCCCCAACAGCTTGCGGGGGATTTTCCGCAAGTGGCGGAAATTCGTGGTGAGGTCTATATGACGCTGGACGCATTCCAGGCGCTCAACAGGCGCATGGAGGCAGAGGGCAAGGCGACCTATGTCAATCCGCGCAATACGGCTGCGGGCTCGCTGCGCCAGCTTGATGCCTCGATCACCGCGCAACGGCCACTGAAATTCTTTGCCTATGCCTGGGGTGAGATGAGCGCAATGCCTGCCAACACCCAAATGGGGATGGTGGAGATATTCAAAGGCTGGGGCTTCAAGACCAATCCGCTTATGGCCGTGTTCAGCGATGTCGAGGCGATGATTGCGCATTATCACGAGATTGAGGCGAGGCGTTCAACGCTTGGCTATGACATTGACGGTGTGGTTTACAAGGTCAACGATCTGGCACTGCAGCAGCGGCTGGGATTTGTCTCGCGCAGTCCGCGCTGGGCAATCGCGCACAAGTTTCCGGCTGAAAAGGCGCAGACCATTTTGAAGGGTATCGACATCCAGGTTGGACGCACGGGTGCGCTGACACCGGTAGCCCGGCTTGAGCCGGTCAATGTGGGCGGCGTGGTAGTGACCAATGCGACGCTGCACAATGGCGAGGAAATCGAACGGCTTGGCATCATGATCGGCGATACGGTGATCGTGCAGCGGGCAGGCGATGTGATCCCGCAAATTCTTGGCTATTTGCCCGAGCGTCGTCCGAACCATGTGCGCAAGTTCGACTTCCCCACTACCTGTCCATGCGATTTGAAGACGCCGATCATTCGTGAGGAAACCGCCAGCGGCGCGGAAGGCGTGGTGCGGCGTTGTTCGGGCGAGTTCGCTTGTCCGTTCCAGCGCAAGGAACATCTGAAACTGTTTGTTGGGCGAAAGGCATTCGATATCGAAGGGCTGGGCGAGAAACAGATCGACAGCTTTTATGATGACGAAGTCCTGCCAATCCGCACGCCGGCGGATATCTTCACCCTGCAAAGGCGGGATCAGGCGAACCCGCTGCAAAAGCTGAAGAATCGTGAAGGCTATGGCGAAACCTCGGCGCAGAAACTCTTCGACGCCATAGAATCGCGGCGTCGCATGGCACTGTCGCGTGTGATTTTTTCGCTCGGCATTCGCCATGTCGGTGAAGCGACGGCCAGGACATTTGCCCGAGCCTATGGCAATTGGCAGGCGTTCGAGGAGGCGGCGCTGGCAGTAAGTGGCGGTGACATGACTGCGCGTGAAGAGATGGACGCGCTGGATGATGTGGGTGACGCGGTGATTGATGCGGTGGCGCGCTATTTTGCCGAGCCGCACAATCGTGCCATGGTCGAGGATCTGATCACGGAACTGGATATCGAGGAGGCCGAAAAACCAACCACCGATTCCCCCGTTGCTGGCAAGACAGTGGTCTTTACCGGAGCACTGGAGCGCATGACCCGCGATGAGGCCAAAGCCATGGCCGAGCGGCTTGGTGCGAAGGTGGCGGGGTCCGTTTCCGCCAAGACCAACCTGCTGGTGGCTGGGCCGGGCGCTGGCTCCAAACTCAAGAAAGCGCAGGAACTGGGCATCGAAACGATCAGCGAAAACGAATGGTTTGCGCTGATCGGGGGCTGACAAACCCCGGCCAAGGGTTTATCGCCTTTCATTGGTTTCAAAAACGGATTTTCCATGAAAAGCGATATTCTTGCCGGTATGCGCCAAAGCGTGAGCGTGATTGTTTCTGCTGCACCTTTCGGCCTGTTGTTCGGTGCATTGGCGGTCGACAATGGTATGACCGTCTGGCAGGCAGTGCTTATGAGCGCGACCGTCTACGCCGGTGCGTCACAGATGGTTGGCATTGAACTGTTTGGCCAGAATGTTGCGCCCTGGCTGATCGTGTTTTCGATCTTTGCAGTCAATTTTCGCCATGTGCTTTACTCTGCATCCGTCGGCAGGCGGTTGACCGGCTATAGCGTTTCGCAAAAGGCCTTGGCGTTTTTCTTTCTTATCGACCCGCAATATGCCGAGTCGGAAAGGCGGGTCGAGCAGGGCAAGGCGCTCACCCTTCCATGGTATCTGGGCTTCGGCCTGCCAATCTATGTGACGTGGATCAGCGAAGCCTGGATTGGCGCGACGTTCGGCAAGATGATTTCGAACCCGCAGGCATTGGGCCTCGACTTTCTGTTGCCGATCTATTTTCTTGGGCTGGTGATGGGGTTTCGCAAACGTGCCTTGTGGTTGCCGGTCGTGCTGGCAAGCGGTGCAGCTTCGATTCTGGCATGGAAGTTTGTCGGCTCGCCTTGGCATGTATCCCTTGGCGCGCTGGCGGGGATCATCCTTGCGGCTGCCGCGCCGTTGCCAAAGGTTGACAGCAGCAGCGAGGGGGCCAAATGAGCTCGCTGACTGTCACATTGATCATCATCGCATCAGCACTTGCCACCTATCTGACCCGAATTGGCGGGCATCTGGTGCTTTCGCAATTCAGGCGCATCCATCCCCGTGTGGAAGCCGCACTCAATGCCGTGCCTGCGGCGGTTCTGATCACGCTGGTGGCACCCTCGCTATTGACTGGCGGAGTGCCGGAAATATCGGCGCTTGTTGTTGCAGCGCTGGTTTCGCTGCGCTCGGGGCTGATGCCTGCCTTCATTGCAGGTGCCGTTGTGTTGTTGGTGATGCGAAGCCTTGGACTTTGAGCCTGCTTCAGTCACAAATCAACTGACCATTGAACTTGAAGCAATTGCCGCCGCTGCGCTTGGTGGTGGTTGTGCGCTTCGTTGGTGATGCCCGTTTTTGCGCAGGCACCTTCTTGGCAGCAACCGGGGCCGATACGCACTCGCCCGCATTGTTGAGACGGAAGCCGCTCTCGCAGGTCTTGGCTACGCATTCGCCGTTCTTCTCGACCTCTCTGGCAGAACAGTTCAGTGGGCAAATGCGCCCCTTGTCTTTCTGCAAGGTCTTCAAGAGCGATTCGTCCGGTTCAAGCGATGTCAGTTTGAGGCCGCCATGCTTTGCATAGCGGGAAACGGCCTGCTCGCTTTTCCTGCCCCAGATGCCGTCTGCCTTGCCGGCGTCACAGCCAACACGGCTCAGTTCCGACTGGATGGAGCGGACCAGTTCTTTCTCGGCTTCCTTGTCCCTGGCGGCTACCTGTGGTGTCGGATCGGATTCTTGTTGCGAGCGGGTGTCGGCGGGTTTTTCGAGGCTGGCCACCTGCTGGTTTTCCGCCTTGTCCGCGGTTGTTGATGTCAATCGTTCCAGCGAAAAGCGTGCCAGGCGAGCATAAACTCCATTGGGGTATTTCTCCAGAAACTGCCGAATGATTGCCGCGTCACCGCTCTTTTCCGCAATGGTCCAATCGGCGGATTCCTGCTCTAGCTGCTTGAGTTCCTGGTTCCTTGCATCATTGGTGGCGTCATCCGAGGCGGGTGCTGGTTCCTTTGCTGCGACTTCCTTTTGCGGGTTGAAGTAGAACAGGCCGAGCAGCGATGAATTGGTCCAGGGGAGTTGTTGCTGGTCGGTGGTCTCATACACGTCGCGTCGGACATCAGTCATCATCGCCGATATTTCCACGCCCTCACGGTCGATGTTTTTCAGCAATGCGCTTGTAAAGGGGCTGTTTCGTCCCTTTCCGTCAAGCGCAACATTGTCGGGCTGGGTGGCAAAGGCGATGAATGTGCCTTCGGCCGCAGGCTCCAGCCGAGCAAGGCCCTTGGAATTGCTGGTCGATCGGGTTCTGAGACCAAGTCGGCGGGTCAGCGGATTGTCACGACAGGCATCCAGCAGGACGATGCTGGTTGTCGCCGAGCGTTCCATCTGGCGACGGATCAGTTCCAGCGAAATGGTCTCGAAGTCGAGATCGGATTCGCGTGCAATGTCGGTATCAATGGGAGCGATATAATTGACCCCGTCAACCTGCACGGCGTGCCCCGCGTAGAAGAACAGCGCCACATCCGCGCCCTCTATGCGGGTCGAGAAATCCTTCACTGTTTCCAGCAATTTCTTGTGGCCGAGATTGGTGCCGCTCACCACGTCAAAGCCAAGTGACTTGAGCTTCTCTGCCATGTCGCTGGCGTCATTGACAGGGTTCTTCAGCTCGGCTGCCTTGAGATAATTGCCATTGCCGATGACCAGCGCAACGCGTTTTTCAGCCATCGCAGGCCAGGCAAAGGCAGTGGCCAGCATCAGTAGCAAAGCAATGCGGGAAAACAGTACGGACAGTAGGCGCATGGTCAGCGGACCGAGACACTGTAGGAAAAGATCACGGGTGGCTGGCCGCCGACTTTCATGCGAACCCGGAACCTGTCGACGCCGCGATAGCCTTTCTTCGATGTGTAATAGACTGCGACGGCTCTGGTCGGCTTGCCAAGGCAGCCGCCAGTATTGCCGACCTGTGCCTGGGTGATCTTGCGGGTCTCGACCTTGGGCGAAACCCGCCCGTGTCCGGGACCGTCAATTACATCGACATCAATGGTCTTGAACGAGCAATCGTTGTTCCAGCCATAATAGGCATCGATCCACTGCGCCTTGCCACTTGTGGCAGTGCGCGAATAACTGCGTTGCGCGTCAGCATTTGTTGGCACCAGAAGAACGGCTCCGGCCAGAAGCGCCAGGCCACCAGCAAGTTTACCCGCAAGTGAATGTCGAAAAAATCGTGATTGTTGATGCATCGCTTTCATCCTGCAAAATTGGTCGCGTCGAAAAACCGACGTGAAAAACAAACTGCCCCTGAATGCGGTTGCGAGCAACCAGTGTCATTACACCACAATGCTGCGCGTATCTCAACCGCCCGCAAGGTCCTTGCAGCCCTATAGCGGAGCGCAGGCCTGTTCGAGCCAGTGGCGATCATTGGCGTCGAGGTGCGGCCCGACCATGGACAGGACACGCGCGTGATACCGGCTCCACCATTCACGCTCCTGGGCTGTCAGCATCCCGATTGCAACGAGCCTGCGGTCCATTGGGGCAAGGGTCAGGCATTCGAATTCGAGGAAGCCGGGAAAGTCAGGCGAGTCTCGAACAATTTCGAGATTTTCCAGCCGAATCCCGTAGTGACCGGTGCGGTAATATCCCGGCTCATTGGAAAGGATCATGCCGGGGCGGAGCTCTTCCATTCCGCGTTTTGAAATCGACTGCGGACCTTCATGAACGGAGAGATAGGCACCGACCCCATGTCCTGTGCCATGGGCATAGTCCTTGCCTTCGCGCCAAAGGGCGTTGCGTGCAAGGGCGTCGATATCGATGCCGCGTGTGCCTTTGGGAAAACGTGCGGTGGCTATTGCAATATGGCCCTTGAGCACCAGTGTCGCGTCGTTCACGGCGTCCGCCTCCGGCTCGCCTATGGCGATGGTGCGGGTGATATCGGTCGTTCCATCGCGATATTGCGCGCCTGAATCCACCAGATAAAGTGCGTTGGCAGCGAAGGCCAGATTGGTCTCGCGGGTAACGCGATAATGCACGATCGCGCCATTGGGTCCGAAACCGGAAATGGTGTCGAAGGAGATTTCGCAAAGCTCGGATCCTGCTGCTGCAGCCGTTTCGCGGCGGAGTTCCTCAAGCCGTGTCGCTGCCCCGATTTCATCAAGCGAAGATA